>NZ_CP147020.1:5005000-5299216 GCF_037126435.1 Bernardetia sp. ABR2-2B
AAAATAGGCTATCTGAAAAAGGATTTGAATGACTATAATTCTGAAGAAATGCCAAAATTAGTTACTCAAATTAAAATTGTCAGAGATAATGTCGTACCAAAATTTCAAGACGAAAAGCGTGGAAATTGGACGGTAACAAATTCTGAAACTGGAGAAACTAAGAAAGCTAAAGACATTTTGAAGAAATGAAAGAAGATTTTATGTATGCTAACTTATCAGATGTTCAAATTATTTATGCTGTTCATAAAAAAAACAAACGTAAAATAGTAGAAACCTTTGTTGATTTTAGCGCAAGTCGTAAACTTAAGATTTTCTCCTATAAAATATTACTTATCCGACCAGCAACTGAAAAAGATGTTTCTATTTTGAGAAAAATTGATGAAGAAGACAAAGCAAAAGGCTATTCAATTACTCGTTTCATTCAGCGTTTTTGGTGTCATCCTTACAAAACTTTATCACAACTCATAGATGATGATAAAGATTTAGTAGATGAAAAGATGCTTGAAAAAATTATAGAAGCTACTAAAAATGAGTTCTTAAAACTTAATAAAAATCAACTTGAAATTTTATTCTAATCAACCACAATAAACCAAACTAGAAAATGGAAGCATCAAAAGTAGAATATATAAAGCAGTTTTTAAGTTACAATGGATATCAAGATAATCAAAATAATACTGTTGTAGATTCAGACTTTACAATGAATAAAAATGGAATTACAGTTTCATTGAGCGATGAGCAAATACGCTTTGAGATAGGCAAGTCGATAAACGATGGTTATGATGAGATTATAGATAGTGGTATGTTTTTACTTGATACAAATATAATTATTTATGTTAGTCCCTACTGCCTAACTCATAATTTAGGTGTTATTGAAGAATCTTTATATAGTTCACTTGACCAAATTACCATATAATGCACTACAACATCAAATCAACAAAAGAAGGCAGGGCGAAAACCTTGCTTTTTTTATGTATAAATAAAGATAAATCTATCACGAAAATAGACTTGAAAGTAGATTTACAAATGAAACACTTGTTTATTCTACTCAATCTAGTCAATGACCAGCTCCTTGCTAGTGATTCGCTAGGAAGTGATAAAATCGCTTTATCTGACACAGTTTATGCCAAGCGCAAAAAAGTCAGAACAGTTGAGCAGAATGAAACATTAGGCTATAATTCTAATCTTTGGAGACAGCTTTACAAAAAGTATCGTCCGAACTCTACAAAAATAGAGTTCCGACCTGCAGAAGTAAAAATGATGAGTTTTGAGAAATGGAATCCTGTAGAGTTACAAGCCTTTTTTGATTCGGATTACTTCCTTTTCAAAATCAAATCTATACGTGTTTTTACATCAAAAATATCAGAATTGCGTGATTGGATGCTGGCTAAGGAGCAGGGCGAGGAAATCAAAACAGCACACCCAAACACTTGGGATAGCAAACACTACAAAACACTAAAAACAGGTAAGGAAATTACGGAATATAGACAGCATCTGATAAATCTTGGCTTTACACCTGTCAAATCAGATAGAGGCACTTTGATAGGGTATGAAAAGAAATTATAAAATTACTATATAAATGTAATTTTTGTTTTTTTTATTTATCTAAAATAAAATAGCATTAACTTTGTTATGTGGTTAGTTTATAGACGAAAAAAGTATTTTTGTCTAATATAATTAGCAGCAAAACAATATACTATATAATTTTACTCGTTATATAACTAAAATTAATAGCACAAATTTAACCTCTATGGAAAATAACCAAACAAATACCGTTATAAACCTAACTTTAACGGAAAAAGATGCTAAAGCAATCATATTAGGTAGAAAGTTACTCACATTCGCCTCAGAAAAGGACATTTCTAATATAATAGACAATGCAATAAGAGTCGTAAATACTCAAGATAAGTTAGAAAACTTGCGAGTATCACCAAAAGAGCTATCAGCCGATTTGTATCAAATAAGAGATTTATTTGATTAAACTTATAGCTCAAAAAAAGCCTTCAAAAATACATTTTGAAGGCTTTTTTGTGTCTAAATCTTTCTTCATTTTCTTTCGGAAACATCGTAACCATTCACTTCGTGTGTCGTGTACACAGTGTGATTAAACGACAACCAAATCAATTTTTATTATGAACACGACAGTAATAACATTCATACACGAAGACTTACAGCACGAAGCTATTTTAGTAAAGCACAAAGGAAGCTCTAACAAACTTAGAGATACCTTAACTAGACAATTTGAGGAGGAGCGCAGAACAATAACTTTAGTAGATGTAGTTATTTTTCTTATGAAAAACTCAAAAAAATATCAAATCATACAAAATGAATATTTTTGGAATGAATCAGAATTTAGGAAAAGTGAACTTTTCAAATCAGCAAATAATGAAATAGAATTTGCATCTGATATGTTTTTTAACTAAAAGCAATAAAAAAACACTCTCTAGTAAGTTACTAGAGAGTGTTTTTTTTATATCTTTAGGCTATGAAATTCCTAAAAAACATATTCAAGAAAAAAGAGAAGGACTACGATGACCGTTTTTTCAGAACCTATGAAGACAAGCGAAACGAATCAATGGGAATGGGTTTGCTTATAGGTTTGATTTTTTTGGTCATTGCTGTAATTGTTGGCTTGATTAGAGATTATGTATTGCCTTTATTTGGTTAATACTATTGTTCCTTTGAAGCCTAAACCGTCCCTATCTCCAAAAACTAAAGTTAGTTTCCCTTCTTCTTCATTTTTAAACAAGTCGTGTCCTTTATTAGCTCTTAACCTCCAAGTATCTTTTCCTTTTATGGACACATCTAAAAATTTTAAAATTTTAGGGTCAGATTCGTTATAATAACTAATTTTCATAATTCCGTCTGGGTCTTTTATTTCTACACCACCCATTTCTTTCTGAAACTCTTGAATAAAAAGACAAGCATCTGTTGTTTTTGAATTTATGATTTTGTCTGTCCCAAATTCATAAAGTGTGATTTCTAGTTTGTTATAATCACAATCTGCATATTCCGTTTCTTCTTCTGCACTTTGCTTTTGAGAATTTGAAGAACAAGAAGAAAAAGCAAATAAAAATAGCAAAATAGATATAAATGAAAATAATTTTAGCATAATAATATTGAATTAAATTGGAAGATATATTTAATTCAAATATAAAATTATTTTTTGTTATTCTTATTGTGTTGCTTTTCCATTTGCACTCTTACTTTTTCAGAAGCATCATACCGAGCTACCAAAAAAGATAGGTATTCCTGCACAGAATAGGCGTTTATTCGGTCTATGATAAGTGGATTGTCGTCTGAAATTATCATTCTTTCGACGTTACAATTTTCAAAGAAAATTTGTTGATAAGTGCTAGGCTTACGTTCTATATCGTATTTACGGCTTTCGCCCTTAGGTAGTTTTTGAGTTCTTGAGGAGATATATTGGCAGAGTCTCTTATGATATTCAAAACAAAAGCATAAAAAAAAACCTTGCTATCTTCATCTTGCGCTAAGAGTTTACGCTTTTTGGTTTGCCATTCTTGTTGGATATCGTCTGGCTCTCCGTCCAAGACGAGCATTGTTAGAGCAGCCTGTTCTAAAAGTGGAATGTTTACGATATTTTCAGAACGCTCTTTGATATTCTCAAACTGATAAATCAAACTATTTTTTACATCATTTATATTAGAACTGCCTAATGCGTGGACAGTTTCAGAAGCATTTGAAAGTAATTTTTGAAGCTGTTCATTATCAATACCTACAGCCATTTGGTTTAAGATAGCTTGCATATAAACTGCACGAGCATCGGGTAAGTCTTGCATTTTGTAAGCATACCAAGTGTTCCCATTTTTGTCGGTACGCAAAACAGACACCTTTTTGGAGCGTTTGGGTTGCTCTAATTTAGCTTTGAAAAACTCTAAAAGACTAATTATTTTGGTAAGGATAATCTTCTTCATATTTTTTGAAATGGTAAATTTTTAATTTGATGTAAAACTCCAAACCAAGCCAAACAAAAGCTCGGTAAGTAGGTATTTGGACTTTTTGAGTTGGCTCAAATAGTGTGTTGGTTTCCAAAAAGCATTGCCACATTATCACGCTCAAAAGCTCAAAAGAAAAAGGAATGACAGCTTTTTGTATTCCTACTTCTACAAGTGGAATATTACCTTTTTTGAAAGTATATTTTATAGTTCTAATTTTTATTTTCGGAAACTTTAATCCATTCAAAATCTTCATTCTCTATTATTCTTTTGAGTATTATATAATCTACCATTGCTTCATACTTTTCATTTGTCTTTGAAATAGGTAGATTAAAATGTATTTGCTTGACAAATTTTACTTTCGATAAAACAGAAAAAGAGATTTTGTAGAATGTCTTATAGACAGTATTTAGATGAATTGTATTATCAGTTTCATTGTAATTAAACCAGTCTAAAAACTCATCTTTACCTGTTGGAGCAACTTTGTTTTTAGCAGGATTAAATTTTCTGTATTCAGCGAATGACTGGTAGAAATCTATTTTCAAAATATCATTGCTTAGAGTTATCTTTTTAATAAAATAACTTGCTGCTGTTGATTGATTGACTATTTTCTCAACTTTCTTTTTATAGATTGCTTGCATAGTTGTTTTGGTTTATTTTTTTGTTCTAGTTCTTTTATTTTTGCCTTTTTTATACCTTGAATAATCTGAATAAAATAACCTACAAATTAAATAATCTAAAGCATCTGATGTATGACCATACTCTTCATATCTTTTGCCTGTATTTTTATCTTCTACTTTCTTTTTTAGTTTAGTTCCATCTGTATCTTCCTTTACATACGATAAATCTGCTATCAGTTTTTTGCATCTTGGATGTATATAAACTCTAATAGTTGGATGTTTGAGTTCAAGTATTATATTAATGAAATTCACTCTAGTAGACACTCCCGGGTGGCTTTTACCTACTTTTATTTTTACACCTCCTAATTCACGTACTATTGAGCTGATGATGAGATAGTCATTTCTTTTTTCATACTTCTTAGATCTCCTTGTATCGTCATTATTACCTGAAGGGTCTCCAAACACCCAAACACTTTCTCTATGTGTACTATATCTACTAACAACTTCCTCTGCTGCGTGTTCTGTTGTGTTCTTTGGAGGCTCAGAGCATACCTCATCTATGATAAATAAATTTTGAATCCCATTGAAATTATATACTTGAGCAATGAGACATGTAACATAAGGGTTTACATTAAAATCCCAAGATAAAAGCAAAGGTCGTGATGGTATGTAATCAAAATCTTTGATGTTTCGTTGTCTATCAAATCCTGTGTAAATTTCTCCTCCAGCTTTTGAAAACGGATCGCCATAGATAAGCATATCTATCAAATGTGAAGGCAGCGTATTTTTTTGATTTTCTATATAGTTCGCTGGCAGATTCTTTTTATTATGATAGGCAGACGAAATAACTACAAAGTGTGAAGAGGTAGTTTTTTTGTAAAAAAAATCAGTTTCTGAAAATATTTTACTCTTTATTTCTAATTCAAACTTTTCCAGTTTAAACCATTCAACGAGCCATTGCTCTCTAGCAGGAGAAGTAACGATATACAAGGGATTGAAAGGAGTTTTAGTTACTTTAGTAGTAATCTTTCCAGTTTTGGTAAGATACATGCCTTTCTGTCTGTTACGACCTAAAACAACTTCCTTGACAGCAGCTTCTTTTGTATCTTTTGTTTCGTCAAGCAGCGTCCAACCGACTTCCATTCCATCAATCGCCTTGAAATTGTCAAGCGAACGAGTAAAAATGACAGCTCCCCAACGGAAAGAGATAATATTATTATAACGTTTGAAATTATGATTGTCCGTATTAAATTCTTTCGGAGGCTGACGGTTCACAACATAATCGCCCTGCCCTGTAACCTCATCATATTCTATAATTCCTAGCTCTTCCCAAACTTCTCTAATTCTGTATAATGTAGAGTCGTTTAGCTGTGAATAGGTGTTTGCAGCGATAAGACCAAAAACATTAGGAAAGTTTGTTGCCAAGAAAAGAGAAAGCACACCTAATATATGAGACTTGCCAGCTCCTTGCCCTGCAAAGTATAGGTTTACTCTGTTACGAGCATTGAAAAATGCTTGCTGAGGATCTGAAAGTCCGTTTTCTACTTGCTTCCAGTTGATGCGATTTTTAGGGTTTGGGTTTAAATCTAACTTATGAAAAGTTCCTTTTTCTAAACTATCTTTTATCGCATCCCATTCTCTACTTACCTGTATCTCCATTTTTAATGCGATATTTTAAGAAGTTGTCAATTAGATTTAAAGCTACTTTTACATATCTTTTTTGGTCAGTTTCAAACAAATACCTAAAGAAATCATACGCTACTTGTGTCATTGTACCGATATGAGATTTCCCTTTATTGAATCTATCTAAAAAAGCACCTGCTTTAGACAAGTCATCCCAACTTGGAGCTTCTTTTTGTAATTCGGTTTCTATTTTACGATATGTAGTAATAACAATGCGAGACTGAACAATAGGAATATCTTCAGCATCTTGCCTTTTTTCATCCCACTTACCTTCATTTTTCCAATTTAGAATTGTTCTTTCGGCATAACCAAGCTCATCTGCTATATCTTTTTGTGATTTATGCAAATAGATATAGTAGTTTTCGGCTATTTTTTTATCTCTTTCTTGTCTATTCATACTTCAAAAGTCTAAAATAATTAGCATATTTTTTGACATTCGGTCAAAACGACAGGATAAAAAATAACATTTTGATAACTTTGTTATCATTATTTATTATTTTACCAAAAAAAATAGCAAAATGGCAAAAGTATTTTATTTAAACATTGTAGAAGGTAAAAAAGAATATTCGTCTGCTGATTTAAAATCGTTAGATGGAAACACCTTCCAAAAAGTTTTGGGAACGCCACAGCATCAAAAGCAAATGAATGTAGTTGTTTTAGAAGCTGAAACGGTCAAAAAACTGCAAAAAGGAGAGAAGCTCAATAAACTACAACTTGGAGAAGCAACACAAAATGAAGTAAAATCTCTTAGTTCTAAAAACGAGCTTTTGAAGTCTGAAAATGAGGAGCAGAAGTCTGAAATAGAGAAGTTACAAGCTAAGGTCAAAGAGCTTGAGGCACAGCAGAAAGAAGCAACTAAAGAGGAAGACAAAGCAACATCTCAAGAGGATGCTACCAAAGAAGAAACAAAAACAACAAGTAAAAAAACAGCAACAAAGAAATAGATACTCGCTAGTTGTTGTTTAATAGCCTGTTAGAAAATATTTTTCCACATTAAAATTTATAAATTTTGGATTACGAAAAAGGATATAGAAAATTCAAAACTATTTGGGAAAGGCTTGGTGGTAGTGTTTCTGAATCAGATGAAGGTATAGAAATTGATGAGAATCAAATTATCACTTCTATACTTTCAGACGAAAACAAAACAAAAACAATCATCGAAGAAGCTGCTCAAAAAAGAGAAAGTTTACTAATAAGTAAACTACGCAAAGAAGCTGCAAACTTGGGCGTTGAGGGCATTGATGAAGAAAAAGACATCAAAAAAATTATTTCTGCTACAAGCTCTCATCTGACTAAATCGGCTGGTAGTGATAAGCAAGAACTTTCAAAACTTAATTCAGAATTACAAACTCAGCTTCAAGAAACCAAAAAATTACTTGAGCAAAAAGATGTTGAGGTTCAAACTACTATTGATGAAATCAAGAATCAATCTGAATTGCAAAAACAGCGTCTTGACAGAAATTACGCTGCGATGAATAAGCTAACATCACTAAACTTAACAGACGCTGCAAAGGCAAATAGCTCAAGGCTTGTTGATTCTTTCATTTCTAATACTTTAGATAAGTATGAATTTAAAGAAGAAAACGGAAAGCAAGTAGCTTATAAAGATGGCAAAAAGCAGTTTAAGAGCGATTTGATAGGAGGCGAAACTTCGTCCGAATTAGTTACAATGGACGACATCGTAGAATATGAAGCTAAGACTCTTGGCTTCATAAAAAGCACAGATGCAAAAGGAGGAGGTAATTTGGATACACCTCCAATACCTGCAACTGCTCATCAAATCAATGATCCAAGTCCAGGCGTCTGACAAATGACCAGCAACAAAAAAACTAAAAAATAAAAAATGAAAACTTACGCTACTCAAAATCCGATTGCCAAAACAGCGATGTTGTTTGGAAGAGAACCTGCTAGAAGCTGCTTTAAAAATGTTCATATTAGGACATTTCAGAGAAAGACAAAAGCAGTTAGAGAAATTGAGCTAAAAAAAAGAAATGATAAAATATTCTTTTTATTTAATCAAGGTTTTAGTATCAATAAAATCTCTAAAATAGTAGAATTGGACTGGCATTGGTGCAAGAAGATTCTTCAAAAAGAAGGGCTTGTCCCTGCAAAAGTCGATACAGAAAAAGTATTGTCTGAGTTTTACTTAGTTGATTTACCAAACCGAACGAAAACTTCTGAAATTTTAGAAGCTGAAAAAAAATATAAAGAATCAGGTAAAAACCTTCAAAAACTCATAAAAAAGTGTGAGAAGGAAAAGGTTGATAACAGATTATTTAGGCAAAAATATAAGCAATACAAATTTCAAGTTGAGGTAAAAGGACGTAGAGCATCTGTCAATAGACTTGCAGAGCTTTTGGGCTGGAGTAGTGTAAAAACAAAAAAAGTAGCGAAAAGGCTACGATTACAAATTTTTATTTAATCTTTAAATTTATATTATGGAAACTCCTAAAAAGTTAGGTACTGCAAATTTGATTTTCTTGCTCACATTCCTTGTTGTTATCGCAAAAAAAGTAGAAGAAGGAGCTGCTGACGGAAAACTCTCAAGAACCGAAATAATGGGTATTATTTGGTTTGCTCTTATGAATGGAGGCTTGGGAGCTGTAAACAAACTTTCAGATGCTGGACAAGAGGCTTTGGATTTGGATGAGCAGGAAAAAGAAGAAATCAATATTCATTTTAAAAATGAATTTGATTTATCGAATGAAGAAACAGAAGTCTTAGTGGAAAATATATTTGGATTATTGCTTCAAATATTCTCTTTCTATTTAAAAGTTCGTTCTATGTTTGGTAACAAAAAAGCAAAAGAAGTTCAATTAAAATTAGAAAAACTTGATTTGAAAAAAATCGCTTAGTGCGTTTTAGTAGTTAAGTTGAATAATAAATCCCCTGCTAGTATGGTACTAGCAGGGGATTTTTGCAAAATTCTATTTATATTTGATTTTGTTGATAATTTTAGCTTATTATTTAAATAAAAAACTATGAACCTACAATTAGAAGAGCTTAGAAAGCTATATGAATACTTAAAAGATTATTTTCCTAATCTTTCTATGATTATATTAAGTCATAATCATAAAGTTGAAAAATTCCCAAATCAAAGAGTTTATGTAGAAAGACAGTTCTTAGATAGTAATATGGTAAGATTACAATTACTATATACAAGTAGAATATCAAATACAAGAATTGTAACTGAATTACAATTTTTGCCAATAAAAAGTGATTACTCTTCTTCTGTAAATTTAGATAGTGGAGGGCTTCATCAAAAAAACATACAATTTGGTTTGATAGATAAAGAGTTTTTGAAAGAAGATATGGCGCATAGAGAAGTAGATTTTTTAAGAAAGATTTATGATAAACCAATAATAGAAAGTTAAAAAAAATCCCCTGCTAGTATGGTACTAGCAGGGGATTTTTGTTTTAATCAGCTTTTTCAATTTTTATGAGTACATCTTCATACTCTCTAATTAAATTTAACATCTGATTATTTTTAGCTTTTCTTTTCTTATGAAAATCTAAATCTAATTTTGAGGTTTTGTTATTAGCTTCTCTAATAACGTCTAATGTAGATTCTAGTGATTTTTTTAAGAGTTCTATTTCTCTTTCATTGAAATTTGTAATGTACATAATGTAAAAGTTTTGGTTGTCGTTTAATTACACTGTGTACACGATACACAAAGGGAATGGTTACGAGTTTCTAGACTTTTTTTTAAAAAAAATATTATATTTGTTTACAACCTAAATTAAAATTATATGTGTTTAATACCTATATCTATAAAAGATATTAATATTATTGATAATCATATTTCTCCTTCAGTTTCTTCTTTGAAAATAGTTTCAGATAAGAAAGAGACTAATTTACAAGTTTTTAACTTGAAAATTTACCCAATAGAAAAGCATGATGAGGAAAATGACCTAATGTTTATAGAAAAAGTAGTTAGCTTTGAAATGGCTAATTTTAGGGTGTTTTATCAAGAAGATAATAGTATAGAAATAAAAATTTATACACCTAAAGGTAACTTTAAGCTTGGTTACTTTGAAATAAATGAAAAAGTCAATATTACTGTATCAAATATTTCTTTAGTAGAATTTTTAGTAAATGAAAGTCGTGGAGGTTATATAGAATCAATAAAATAGATTATTCTATTATAATAGGTATGGCTCTATGTCTGCAATTCCACCCTCCACGCTTTACAATGAAATTATTTTCATTTGTGTTTGGCTTCATTCCACTGCCATTTCTGTAAGCCCATTTTATTTCTTTATCTAAGTTCTCTATTTTGAGAACTTTTTTTCTATGCCATTTTTCGCATTGTGGTCTTGAGTCTTTTACTAATCCTCCTACATATCTATAAGCATTCATATCGTATTCGATGGCTATAGTTTGGTTTACAACTCCATCATATTCATAAAGAGCATCACGAGCTATTTGATTGACATACCTTCCAATAGCTCCTTCACTTTCCATTCCTACAATTCTTTCTCTTAATAGTTTGGTAGCTCTCTGCGTACCAAAACCAAGCTCTATACTTTCTAATAATATACGTCGGATTGGAGCAATGGCATTGGCATTTACATTTGAAGTGGAAAGACTAGCAGATACGGCATTGACAGCAAGTTCTTTTGATTTAGCTATATTATTAATAATAGTTTCAGTAAATTCTATCTTATTAAGAGATGCATGTATGGCTTGATTGTTTTCTACTATCTTATCAAAAGAACTCAAAAGCTGTGAAGTAAGTGACTCAAACTTTTTTGATTTTGCTATTTTCTCTAGCTTTTTAACAGCTTCTAAAATAGCTTCTCTGTTTGATGAATTTTTTGTATATTTATTCTCGTTGTCTGATTCTAATTTTTTGAGCAGTTTTTCTACCTCACTCATCAACTCTTTGTCAATTTTTTTAGCATCACGAAGTAGCAATTCTATCAAAACTTCTATTTCTTCAAATAATTTTTTCATCGTCTATTATAATTAGCAATTAAAACGCACTCTAAAAAAAGTTTAGCAAGTTGCTAATAAACTTTGTTTGTTTTTTTGATATAATGTATATCTGCTAATTTTAATAGCTTAAAACGCATTAAATCAACTCGCCTAAATCATCTCTTTCTTGTACAGTTTGAGGTAGCTTCATCAGCTTACTTACTTCATCTGTAATTTGGCTGTCATTCATTTTCAAAAACCCCATTTCATCACGATATGCGATTTGTTGTAAAACAGGAGAAAGCTGTATAGAATATTCAAAATCTTCATCATTACTGGCTGCCAATCTTTTTTCATTTACAGAAGCATAAAGATGTAGTTTGTCGTAAGTGATTTGGTAGATGTTTATTTTATAAGCTACTAAATCTTTTTGATACATCATTTTGTATAATTTTCTATACGCAGTCGATAAAACAGAAAGAGGTACTCCTTTTTCTTTGAGTTCGGAAATAATCTCAAGTTGAGCAGAAATAGTTACTTTTCTGAAATCGTCTGGAATTGTAACCCTTACAATTTCTCTTTTATTTAGAATGTTTCTAAAATCTTGGCAGATTTGAAAACAAAATTCAACTACAGAAAAAACACGCTCACCAATCACATTGACTAGAGCATCTTTACCTTTCATATCAAGGTCCTTTGCAGCTCCTGATTGATTGAGATAAATATCATTGATATTGAGAGCTTTTTCCATTCTCGCTAAATCTCTTTCAATAATCTCATCTTTCATTTTGATACCTTCTACTGGAGGAGTAGCGTATTTTACTATATCCTCAATGGAAATATCATTCATAAAGTCTTGATGTTCAAAATCAAGATACATCACATCATTTATATTAGATGTTATTTTTTGAACGCCTGTACCTTGACAGGTTGGGCATTGTTTCTTTTGGTCATCTTCATAGATATAACCTTGGTTACAAGAATCGTTATCACAAGGTTTGCGCTTCATAAGCGTAAGCAAGTGATGAACTAATATCTCAAGCTGCCAGTCCGACTTGTTTTTTGTAGCTAGATTTGCGTGAGCAAATGCAGGGCTTAAGAATGATTTATAATAATTCACTCCATCTTTTTCTCTTAACAGTCCACCTAACTTTTTGGCTGGAATATTTTTGAGTGGAGCTTCTGAAAAATCTACGAAATAATAATTTGGATCATTTGGATTATTAGCAACTACCCAATTACTATTTTTTCTGTAAAAACGAGTGGCGTAATTTTTAGTAACTATATAATATAGAGTAAAATCTTGGTTTACTTGTTTTTTGAAAACAATATGCTCGGAAGAGAAATCTACAACATTTTTATAATTGACAATCCAAAACTGAACAGCTAGTGGTTTGCTAGAGTCTATAAATTGAGGCATTGCAACTACAAAAGCGTTTGGATCATCAAGTGTTGTTGGTATAATCTTATTATATAGAGTTTGCCAAAAAGAAATTTCGTTCATGTAAAGAGTTGTATCCTCTTTGCACTCTATATTTATAAGTTTATAATCTAGCGCATTATTTAAAGCTCGTAAAGTGTCTCCAAAAGCATATTCTGTAATAGGCTCATAGAGTTCTATTCTCCTTTTTAAAACTGAATTCTTTTCTGTAATTCGATAGTTCTTCAAAAGAGGCTCAATACTTTCTCCTTGCGTATGTATTATAGCCCTTTCATAGTCTTTGTTTATTTTATCAAAAACAGGAGGGCGTTTATCGCTTTCGAAAGACTTCAAGTAAGTTGCTAAATCAAACATAATTTTGTTCTAATAAAAAAGTCCGTCCACATCGTGGTACGGACTTTTGACTAAAAAATAAAAAATGAACCAAAACAAAAATTCTTAATACGCTACAGCAGCAAGTGCCTTGTACAAACCTGCTAAACGTCTTGGAGTAGGGATTCCAACACCATCCCAAACTAAATCAAAAACGATTTCAAACTTTTCAATTTCCCCTTCGTTTGCAATATCTCCTGTATTTGCCATAGAAATTTCACAACGATAAAGGCGTAAATCATCATTTTTTGTAACTGTGAAAATGTGAAGCTGACGATTGTTAGCAACACGTTTCATTTCATTAAAGAAATCATATTCTGTTGCAGTTGCTTGACGCTTGTCATATTCATAAGTTAGTGTCAAGTTAGCTCCTACTTCAACGTCATTCAATCCTGTTCCACGTGAGATTGTACGAGGTGTTTGTTTCGGACGAGCTTTGGTAATTGCTTTCAAAACTTTCAAATCACCTGCTGTAATATCAGCTTGAAAATCAGCAATGGCAGCCCAAGCTAATGTTGCTTCGTGATTACAATGAAAAAAACCGATTACCGTTTCAGCTCCTACTTCTAGGGTTTCTGCATCACAGGGTACAATCGTTGTTGTGAAAGCGTCTATTGTACAGTTGTCTGCACAAGTATTATTTGAAATGTCATCTACTGTAAACATAGCTGTAAAAATTTAAGTGCAAATAAAGTCTTGTTCACAAGCCAATGTTTTCAATCTAAGTACAGGATACCAATCGCTAATCACGTTTTGACTTGCTTCTATATTTCCTTCAAATTTCTCAAATTCAAAATGCTTATCTACTGTTTCGGTTAAAACGACAGCTCCACGCATCACTGATTTAGTAAAATGAGCGTGTAACCAAGTCCCTGGAATAAGTCCGAATCCTTGACGATTAAAAGAGAGTTGATAGACATCTCTTATTTCTTCAGATATGATTTTATCATCACTTTTTACAGTTTCAGATTCATTTGCTACGTGTTCTAAGAGCGCATAAATACGAATTTGATTAGAATAGCTGCCTGTATAATTATTCCCTAAACAATCGCTAGTGTCGTAATAGCTGCTTATTAGAATCGTACTATCATGGCAATCGACACCTACTCTTTCATACGCAAACTCAAAACAGCAGAAAGAACCATCTTTTCTTTCTAACTCTATATAAAAACATCTTTCGTTGCTAGGAATATCAGCAAAAGTAATGGTAAGTATATTGTTGGAAGCCCAAGAGTTTTGAAGTTGAATAAGACTATTATCTATCCTTTTCAAACGAACATTTACTATTTTAAAATCTACTGCAATAGTAAAAATATCGCTATCCAAAAAAGGCATTTTGTAGCGAATACAAGGAGGGCAAGAAGTACAAGGTGTAATGCTTACACATTCGTATAATTCTGTAATATCTCTAGTTCTTGTAACTGTTCCAGTTTCTATTTTAGTGTCTGTTAGACTATATGAAAAAGTCGCCATCGCCTTGAATTTTAGGATGTGGGAATTTCTTTAAGAATGCTTCTGCGCTTTCGCAGACAATAGCATTCATTTTTTGTATTACTTTCTGTCTTTCTAAATATACAGATTCTCTTAGTTCAATTTGTATATAGTCTCCATACCAACCTTTATGATATTCTGTTGGATCAATTTTTACTTTATTACCTCCAACATTTGGTAAAGTCTCTCCAAACATACGAAAATATCTTTTGTGTACTTCGTTGTTTGGGATTAGTATGTATAAGTTATTTTCTTCTGTTTGCATATTTTTATAACAAATTGTTTGTAAAGTTTTTAAAATTCTTTAAAATTAATTTATTTGTAGTGTCTCCTAATGTACCAATATTATTTATCTCTCTATAAGATGGGTTTACATTAATTTGCAAGTTATCATATATAAAAGCATGTTGATTTCTATCAACTTGATCTGCATCCAAAAAATAACTTGCCATCGATTCTTTATTTATAGGATTATCTGAAATAGATATACCTAATTCTCTAATAGATTTTGGGACAAAATTAGTTGGCTGATTATTATTAGAAGTTCCAAATTCTAATATATCTGTTAATCTTCCTGTTAAAACAGGGAATGGGGCTGATGGTGTTCCTGAATTACTTATCACACCTTCGTAGAATAAATTATTTACACATAATATAGGTTCTGAAAATGTAGTTAAAGCATTTGTTGTATTACCTATTTTTTTTATTGACATTGAACATTTATAGATTCCATTTTCGGCTAAAGGTGTTTCAAATATACATCTCAAACTTTGAACTCCTCCCGAAAGAGCACTTACACCTGTTTGTAAAAAGAAGCCAAAACCTTGTGTAGATGCATTTATGTTAAATGTTGTAACTAGCATAAATCTAGCATTTATGTTTGCGCCATCAGTGCTAGAAAAACTTATTATTCTTTGCCCTCCTGCAACTAATTTAATTTTAACGATAAAATCTATATTTATATATTTATCATTTAGTATGGACGCAAAATCAATAAGATTTTTAAAATCATTATTTTCTTGTTCAAATAAATCATTTACGCCATCAGGTTCACAAGATTGTACATTTGTCCCATCTCCTGTAATTGGATAAGCGAAATTATAAAGAGGCAATGCAGGGAAACCTACTTCTACATTTGGAGCTTCTATTTGATTAACTGTTAGACTTACGCTTATAGCTGTTGTGCTTGTTCTTGCAAAATAAAGATGAGGCACAAAAGAGTTATTAGGACTATTTGCACCGCCTAAACCATTTGAGTAAGTTACCAAATCTTCATTATCAGCAATCTCTGTAAATGTTCTTTTTGCAGATGATGATGTTGCTGTGCCTCCTATATACGTAACAAATGTGAAATTCATATTCAACCCTGTGAAAAGCATCATATCGCCCGCAGATATATTCAATTCAACTGGAATATTTAATGTTTTCGGATTTACTGCCACTTCGCTAAATCGCATCTCTAAATACCCTGCAATATTCAACTGTTCCGTTTCAGCAGGTTGCGTTCCTATATAACGAACCATTATCCTTGTTCCTGCTGTAATAGAAAGAGCTGCAAAAGCTGCAAAAGTCAAATCCGAAAAAGCAGCCCAAGCATTATCATTTGCGTTCAGAGGTGTAGTATCTGTACCAACTCTAAACAAGAAATCATCGCTTTCAAAACCGTTTACGGCTGCAAAACTTTTCCCTGCACCATAATCATATTCAGCTTCAAACACGACATTACGTCCTGTTTTAGTAGTAGCTTGAAAAGGGTGGCGAATAAATGATATAGGCAAAGGAGGTGGATAACCTATCATTCCAACTTCTCCTGTCGTAACTTCATTTGTAATTTTATGATTTACAACATTATCAGGCAATACAGTGTCAAATTGTATTTCTACATCTGACTGGAAAGCATTACTAGCTTGAGTAAAAACAGAAATAGGACTCCACGCCTCCTCTTCATATACATTGCCATTTTCATCTTTCCAAATAGCAGCTTGTGCATAATTTACGCTTTCGGCTGTTTTAATGGTTTCTACTCGCAGGAAATTAGCATCACAAGCTGTATCTCCTTCTTCCAATAATTCCACTCCATTTTTATACAATTTAATTTCTGTCAAATTTGGAATTGCTTTATTTTGCTCCATTTGTGTAACAGAAATTCTTTGTGGAAAAGCAATGGTAGTATATTCTACATTAAAGTTTATATTCCATAATATGTCAATTTCGGAGTTTTGCCATTCTTCTTTTACTCTTAAATAAAAACGAATAATTAGAGAGCCAGAAGAATCTGAAAAAACAAAGCGATTAGAGTTTTCGAAACTACCTTGGTTGTTTTTGCCAATAAAATTAAATGTTTCGCCTCCGATTTTTACATTTCCTCCCAAATATGCAGCATCAAATCCTGTATATTTATCTAAAGTGATTTCGCAACAAAGTCGTTGTAAAGGAGAAACTTCTAAATAGTTTGTAAAGAAATTAGCTACTAGGCTATATATTGTACCTGTTATGCTAGGAGTTAAAAACTTCACATCAGTTACAAGAATAGCATCACTTATATATGAAGCTACATATTCATTTGCAGAATCGTAATAAACTGCAATAATGAAATATCTACCTCCACTATTCAGTCTATTTTTATCAATAACAAATGATGTTTCGTAAGTATTCCCTCCAACATTTACAGGCACAGGAACAGAAAAATAGTTTGTCGGCTGATAACCATAGGATTTTTTAAAATCTAGCCTTTGAACTGTATTATCAGCATCAATAACCCAAACTTTTGCGTTAGAAATCGCACTTGAATGGTCAATTCTAAGAGTTACATCAGTGTCTTCAAAAGTTGCAAATTCAGTTTCTATATCTCCATTTCTTGAAAGCTCAAAGACAGGATTTGTCATTGTTCCTTCATTCAAAAAGACAAATTCAGCATTTATCCATGCATCTGAATATTCGTATCGACTTGGTATTATTGAAGTAGGTTGTGGGCAATATATTTCATATTCCCAAGCAGTTCCAGACTTACCAGCCACACGCACAACTATTTCATCTCCAGCTTGGCAATTAACCCAAATTATTTGCTGATAGTTACCAAGTGTAGCTGATGAAATACCTGTATTTGCTATAAAGTCTGCTAAACGATCATCAAAAGGGCTTGCATTTTGACCAATAAACCAAAAATTAGGGTTAGGGACAACAACTGGGTTTGGATGACTTCCTAACGGATAACCTGCACCTGCATTACCGTCAAAACCATCAACTGCACCGAAGTTATTTCCTGCACTTACACCTGAGCTTGCTGTAAGGTTTCCATTTACAAATATTTCTAATTTATCAACAACTCCATACGCTTGAAATCTAACAGCAAAAAGCTCTCCTTCTGCAATGTATTTATTTTCAGTTATTCCATCTTTTCCTCTATTTCCCTTCGTGCCACACAACCTTGATAATTCAGGCACTTTAATTCCTGTATGTATTCCAATTCCTTTTGAGTTGGAATTGTAAACAGAATCTTCTAAGTTTTCTAATTCAGCAGCATTTTTAGTGTTTCCTAGTAATCGAATAGAATTATCAATGCCATTATCATTTAAAAAAGTCAAAATATCAGCAGTAAGAAAACAAGTAAGACGAATTTTGAACGATAATCTATCAGCGTTTAATTCAAAAGTAACTGAACTATTGCGCTCACTTGCGTTTGAATTTAGCAAATTCATTGTATGTTCTACTCCTGTAGTTGTAGAAGCCGTTACCTTATACCAATAGCTTATATCAGGAGGCAAAGTTTGACTTTGCTCTAATATTATACCTTGTTCTACAAAAAGCGCAGGATTGAAATATATTTCACAATCATTCAAAGACTGGTCAAAAGAGTAATCTAAAGTCAATATTCTTTCTTCTCCAAATGATCCATTCAGAACACCTGTAGTAACTGGAGTTAAAAAACTATCTTTATCCTGCCAAGATTTTCCATTAAGTATTAAAGCCATAATCTACTATATTATTCCTGCAACTGTAATTTCTTTTGCAGATGCGTTGATTTCAATTTTTAAGTTTTTTCCGATTCCAAAGCCTGTTCTGACTTGTTTATCTTTGGCATTTAACCAAGTTTGATAGTTCTCACAATCCAAATTAAATTTTGATGTAAAAGAGAATCTTGGATAGCCACTTGAGCGTGGATTATCGATTGCTAGAAAGTCATTATATACATTCTCAGCGTACCAAGCTTTGTTGAAGTCTTTGATGATGTTTCTGCGTTCATTCCAGTCTAAAATTTTAGGGTTGAAGGCTATCCCATTATGAAGTAATAGCCAATTTTTATACTTACCTGTATTTATTTTGAATAAATCCAAGAGAAAAATATCATATCTTTCATATACCGTATTTCTTATTTTATCTCCAATCTGACGGTGTGGACTGAAAGTAATTGGATACTCTTTCTTTCCTTCTTGTAAATCAGAAACTGGCAAATTCCATTCTTGAATATGCCTATACCATTCGCCTTTAGATTCGTTTCCAACCAAGTCAGTTCCATCTTCTAAAAATTGCACAAAGGCAAAAGCTGGAGGTTTTTCATCTAATGTTTGATAGCATGTAACAGTATCATTAGGAAGTTCTAATAGCTCAGTGGTATCAAAAAAATCTTTACGTTCTACAAAGAGTGTATAACCTGCTGGAGTTTCGACGACTCTCCAATCTATATTCATTGTAGCAAAATCATTCAAAAAATCTTCAGCAGTTTTTAGAGGCAAATTCTCACGAATTACACCTGTAAAACTATTTCTTTCTGTACCTTCTTTTGTTTGTGCTGCGAAATAAATACTATTGTAATACTTACTACCAACACTATTAAAAATGGTGCTTGAAAGTGTCGCACCACATGTATCACAGAAGTCTTGTAAATACGTGCGAATGTATGGGCTTGGATGTTTGCGATTGCAAGGAAACATTACTTTCTTTAACTCATTTACGAGCGTGCTGTACAAACGAAGTTCTTTTTTTACATTTAATTCTCTACCTCCAATCAAGTCTGAAATAGCTCCAACAATTACAGCAATAATAGTAATAGCAGGAGATAGAACAGTAAGAATAAGAATAGCAATCAATCCTAAAACGATAATTACATCGTGTAAAAACTGAGGTCTTCCTTCATTACAATAAGGAATAAGAGGATGTTTTTCATTTTTGATTTTATTGCCATCTCCAATAAAATGCTGACGTAAACAAAGTGTTATTTTATCTTCTTCTGTTTTTTCGTAAGCCACAGCTGTAACAGAACATTCGTTATCACACCATTCTAATGCATCACCTCTTATTTCTCCAATAAAAAAATCAACATCTTGAGCGCAACAATCGTCTATTATCTTAATAGAAAGTGTTTTGATTTGACCTAAAGAATCATTTATCAACTCATCAAAAATCATATCATAAGCCACTCCAAAAAAAGTGAACTCTTGAGTTACGCTTGTCTGTCTATCTTTTCTTGCAGCAATTTCTTTTGTAAAATCGCTAGTTTGATAATCAGATTTTGAGAGTAATATATTGTTTAAATATACTTTCATCGTTTTGTATTCCTCCTTTCTATTTTTCTCTTGACTTTAGAAGTCATTTCAAAAACACCTTCTTTGGAAATACCCATATTATTTTGAACATCTACTTTCACAGCTTCAGTCAAACCCTCTACTTTTGTATTTAGCATATCTAAACGCTCTTCCATTCCACGCATATCAGCACCAACTGGCATATACATTTCAGGTGTTAACGTGTAGTTTGGTGTATTAAAAATATCTCTATCAGTTAGTTTGCCTTCATTTATGAGTTTTAAAGCTCCTTTTGCATTACGAGTACCCTTTGCTGTAATGATAGATTCACGGTTTGAAATAGCTACAATATTAGAGTCTGAACGTTCTCCTCCCTTACCTTTGAAATCAACAACACCATCTTTAAATGCGCCAGAAACAATTTGAGTAATAGCAACTATACCAGCTCCTACACCTCCGATAACAGCAGCGATACCAGCCAAACCTCCTTGAGCTGCTCCTTGTACAATAGCAGAGATAGCATTTATGAGAGCCTCGGCTGCTGCAATACCTCTTTGCCTTTCTACACTTCTTTGCCTTTTTGCTTCAAGCTCGTCAAGTCTTTTTTGTTCTTGCTCAAGAAGTGCTGCATTTCCTTTTTCTGCTATTTTTTCAGCATCTTCTACACGCTTACGCTGTCTATCTGTAAGCTCGTCAAGTGCTTCAATCTGCTGAGAAACTAATTCATTTAAAACTGAAAAGATAGCGCCGAAAGTCTCCTCTACAATAGCTAGTGTTTCTTGTAGCTTTGATTGTTTTTCATCCTCAGCTTTCTTTTGATTTTCAACATCCTCTTCATACAAATCATTGCGAAGCTGCTGAACTTCAATAGCAATCTCACGCTTACGAGCTGCGCTAGTAGATTCTAATTCTTCTTCACTATTTAGCGTTTCGATGAGCTGCTCAACTCTGAACTTACGAGTTTCAAGAAGTGCATCACGATATTGCCTTTCTGTTAGTTCGCCTGTCAATAACTTTTCACGCAAAAGTTCTTCTTCCAAAGCCAATCCATCTTCCACGATAGAACGAGCATTTTCAACACTATCCAAATTTATTTGTTGAACATCTTGTGCCGTTTGAGAATAGATGTCTTTGCGTTTGGCAGCAAACTCTAAATCAAGTTTTTCAAAAAGAATATTTTTGAGTTCTTCATCTTCAATATTTTCATCTAGCAACCTTCTAGCTTCTTGCTGTTCCTTATCTAGCAACTCTATTTCAGCCTGTGTATTAGCTGCCAAAAGTTGTAAACGCTCACTTTCAGAACGCTCGGTATCTGAAAGAATCTCATCATTTGCTTTTTTGAAACGAGCAACACGAAGTTTATCGACTTCTAAGAAAGCAGCCGAAATATCATTGGCTATTTTCTTAATGCCTTTGCTAAGTGTTTTTTCTGTCAAATCAATCTGACTAGCTAGTAAGTCTTCACGAAGCCTTATACCTGCCTCAATTTCCACCTCTGAAAGTCCTGCTGACTTAGCTTTTTCTTTAAACTCTTTTATAGAATTACTATACTCAGACAATAGTTTGTCTGTATCTAACTGAAATTGTAATTCTAAACTTTCTTCATTATTTGGTAATAAATCAATTTTATTCTGACGAAGCTGAAATTCTAATGTTTGTGTCAAATCTGATAGAGCTTGTCTTGCTTCTTTTAGTTTTTTGATTTGGTCATCAGTAAGTTTATTACCTTCTTTTTTTGCATCATTATTTTGATTAGATGCCTTTGTATTCAAATCGATATTTGAAGAAGTAAATCCTAGAGCAGAACGCAAACCCTTCAATGTTTCTTCTTGAAGTTTTATACTTTTGTCTAATGCGTCAGCTTCATTTCTGAATTTTACTAATTTTATTGGATTGTAAGTTTCATCGATGAGCTTCTCATATTGTTTTGCTTGTTTGAGTTGTCGCTCTAATATTGCTTCTCTATCTTTTATCTGTTCTTCTAATTGCTCTCTAGTTAGTTTATTTACATTTGCTAAGTTATTAGAAACTGATTTTTTGACAATCGCATCAAATAAATCTAAAGTCTGAATAACAGAATTAAGAAATTCTATTCCATTTGCTTTTGCGTTTTTATAGAACTCGTCTATATTTTTACTCAAACCTTCAAAAGTTGCTGCTAGTTCAGCTTCCTCTTTTGCTAATCTACGAGCAGTCTCTAATTCTTTCTGCTGTTTTTTACCCAACTCATCAAGTGAGTCAAGATTTGAATTTTGAGCTTTTGTGATTAATTCATACGCTTTTTCTAACCCTCCCAAATCTTCAAGCGCACCACCACCCAAATCAGCAATAAGTTTTTGAGTCTGTTGAGTAGTCAAACCTACTTTTTGAGCTTCATCTACTATAGATTTGAATATAGAGATTATATCTTTTTCGCCTTTTGCTAAGTCTTTTTGAATTTGATTACTGAAATTTTTACCCAAAGGACTAAGAGCTTCTAGTTGAGCTTTATCTAGCTCACGAAGCCTTAAGCCTAGCTCTTTAATGGTATCGGGTAATTTGTCTGCAATAAACGAACTACCTGTTTGTGCGCCAGTAGAAACAGTTTTAATAAAATCTTGAGCCGAAACATTTGCATTTTTAAATTGAACAGGATATTCTTCTAAAAGAGATAGAAAATCTCCTGTTGTATCTGCTCCTTTCAAAAAACCTTTTTCTACCAAATCCAATGCTTCAGTAAAAGAAATGCCATAAGCATCAGCAAAATTCTTTGTAGATTTCAGAATTTCATCTTCTGTTTTTCCATACGTTTCTGCAAGTGCTACTACATCGCTAGTGGCGTTTTGTAAAGTTGTTCCCTGTAATCCAGAGAAACGTTGTACAGTAGCAAAAAGAGTAGAGTATTTTTTATCAATATCTACTAAATAACGTCCAAACTCTAAAGCCTTCTCTCCTACAAATAAAGCAGCTCCTACTAAACCTGCTTTGGTAGCAAGTCCTCCCAAACTTGAGCCAAGTCCGTTGCTACTTTTTGAAGTCTTGCCTAATGATTCTTGGTAAGAATCTAAAGACTTCTTTTTCTTGTTTATTTGGTCTTCATAATCTTTAAATTGCTTCCTTCCTTTTTCGGTAGATAAATCTAATTTTCTTTGTGCTTTTGTAAGGTCAGAAATAGAGTTTTCTAATCCATCTATGCTGTTTTCACTTGCCCTTACAGCTTTAGCTAGTTTTTCTTGTAGCTTTTCAGACTTACGCATAGCTTCAGTCCACTCCAAAGAACCTTCTTTTGATTCGTTGATGGTTTTGTTGAGCTTTTTGAGATATTCTTCAGCGTTTTTTATTGCCGTATCATCTACTTTAAACTCAAATTCTGATAGTATTTTTGCGAAATCTGCCATACCACAAAAATACTCTGATGTGCCTCCATTCTTTGTATTCGGTTAAAACGACAGGCTTTGAGATATTTTTTACTCAAATTTGTATCAATCTTAAATGTCTAAGATTATTGTTTTTGGCAGGTGCAGCCAGTCCTTTTTTGCACGCCCGATATGTCTCGGTTTTCTGATTAAACGAATCTTAAAACTTTTATAATTATGCCTGCATTAACAGACTTTTGGCAGAGATATGCTCCTACAAATGGAGGTGTTGCTACACTTCTTAAAAAGAACGCAACTCGTGCGCCTCAAATTGGAATGATTGACGCTGTAGTTGGGAGCGAAAACAAAGGAGGTTTTCAGCAAGATTTTAACGCTCTTACTGGAGGTGCTGGAGACTCAAAGAAAAAAATTGCAATGTTCAAGTATCATACTCGTGGAGTAGATGCTGACACATTAGATGAAACGGATGCAGAGTTGAATTACTGTAATCCTGCTCGTACAAATGAGTTTTTACAAACTGAGCAAGAGGTAACTCGTTATGTTTCTCGTCAGTTCAAAATCGCAGATAACAAAGTTAGAAACTTTGACGAAACTGCAAGACAGCATTTTGAAATGGAGTTGGAGATGGAAGCTGTTAAACTTGTGACAGACTTGAATAAGAGAATGATTGCTCTTTATGAAGCTGTAAGAGGAAACACAAGTGCAGGAACAACAGCAGCCCTTACAGCTCAAGCATTTTCATCAGGTGCAGATTATAAAGCAAACATTGCTTGGCAGGAATCTATCCGTAGAGAGTTTAGAAAAATTCAAAGTGGAGGTAAATTGATGATGGTAGGTGATGGACTTGCAGAATCTTACGCAAATGTACTTGGTTATGGTCAAGTGAATGATTTTGGGCAGCGTGTCGATTTGCAGCCTTTCGATAATCGCTTTGCCTTCTTTGGAGATGCTACCTTGGATAGTGTAATTGACGGAACTGGTACAGTTACAGACAATGCTTTAGTGTGGGAACCAGGGGCTTTCCAAATGCTTCATTGGTATCAGAACCGTGGAGATTTCAGAACAATGCGTGATGATGCTATCAATGATACTATTGCTATCAACGTAAATGGTACTCGTCATGTATTTGATGTATTTATCAGATACTCTGACTGCCAAGATAGCACGGCTGGTATGCACGTAACCTTGAAAAAATGGTTTGATGTATGGAATTATCCTACTGATATTTTCAAAGGAACTGATGCTCTAAACGGAGTGAACTTCCTTGAGCGTTGGATTGCAACGGCAGCTTAGAAATAGAAACCTTGCAAGTGAAGTAGCCATAAGCAAAAGGCAAACTGGCTACTTCTTTACTATTATTTACTCTAAATCCCTTTTTACTAACTATGAAAAAGTATATTTTTCTCACACTCATTTTATTATTCTCATTCAACCTAAACGCTATGGATTGCTTAGATAATCAAAAGTTGCTCGGTGTTCGTGCCGATTGTTCAGATGAAGTTTCTTACAAAATTTATCTTGACGATGTAGAAGGTTTGGATTTGAAGAAAGTATCAAATGTTGCTTCTAATTCAACAGGTTTGGAGCTGATGCGAAAAGCAATCAAGCAAGGATTTGAACTTACACTTGAGGATGCTATCAATAATGATACAGGCTCAGTAATTTCACGAAACTATACCGAACTTTATTTTCAGAATAAATTTACATCAAGGCAGGTAACAGCAGAAGCTGACCAAGTCAGAGGAATTAGTTTTGAAATTCAACACCCTCAAAAGTATCAGTTTAGTGAAATACGAATACAAAATTTGTATGTCAAAACTTTATCAAATTTAGATGATGCACAAATTTTAATCATCACAAATGAAAAAGAGTTTTTGCTAACTGCTGATAGTCGAATTTTAGAAGTTGAAGCCAAGACAGGCAATACAGTAGATACAGTTATCGACGAAGAAGGAACTTCTATTCCTGTTAGTTCTCTAACCTTACCAAATTTAGTAGCCAATGAAACCTATTCATTTCATAATCTCAATTTTGATACAAATTCATATAAAGTTGAAATCGCCTTTGACCAAACAAGTACAGATGTATCACAAGCCTATTTACCATCAACAGGTTGTACTTCCTGTGGAGGAGGTAGTGTAAATGTTTTAGATGTTTACAATGGTCTGAAAATTAGGGGAGGTTATGGAGTGTCAGCAGATGTGGCTGTAGCGTGTGATATGGAACGAGTGAAATGTTTTATGCTCAATGAACTTGCTTATGTGGCTCGTTATAGGGCAGTAATGTATCTCATTCAAGATGCTGCGCTTACTGATAGAATGAATTTCTTTGCTCAAAATGCTCAAGAAGATTTGGAGGCTTTTGGTAAGCATATTTCAAGTAAATATTATAGCCTTTTGAATCGTAAAATTGTTCATTTGAAGTCTTTACTTTCTCAACAAGATAAAAATTGCTTTGCGTGTAGTACAGGTGTAAAAAGAGGCACTATCATCGTCTAGCATTAGTCTAGCAGCTTATTAAAACTATTTAACAATACTTTATAAATCAAAAAATGGCGACAAAGGTAAGAAAAATAGGTAGCGAATTTTGGCAAATCTTAGAGAATGATATTACTACTAAAATCATTCCTCAAGATAGTGTGGAGTTTCGCTTTAAAGATGGCGAAATAGCAGTTGCGAATGCAAATGACGATAGAGCTTATACTTCATTTTTACCTTTGTCAGATTTTCAAGATGAGCAGGGTAATACTTTTGCTACGATTGAAGATTTTATTTTATCAATTACAGGACAAGCAACTTCAAATATTATGAATGATACGGGGTTTGGTTTTTATGCCGATGGACAATATGTAGAAGCTGCTCCCTTCTCGTTGGCAGCAAATACATTGATTAATTTACCTAACAATGCTTCAACTACAAATGAGGCTAATTTGCCAAACGATGTAAGCAGTTTTTATGATGGTACTAAAATCACTCCTAAAAATGAAGGAGATACTATAGACTTGAATATCAATCTTAATGTAAAAACTTCTGTAAATAATTCTTGGATTAGATTAGGAATAGATATAGGTGGCGCATTAGGGATTATTTTCCCTCAAGTATTTGTTCTTCCAAAAGAAACTAATGAAGAGCAACCTGTTACATTTGTTGTAAATGGGTTTTGTGGTTCTACGTTTGTTCCGAACGGTGGAGTGGTAAAAGTATTGTCTAACAACCCACTTATGATTTACGATATTTCTTATGTGGTTTTAAGACATCATAGAAGCAAAACACACAATGGCACAACACCAATTTAAACGAAAGAGAATCAAAATTACTATCCGAAAACCGAAAACTATAATTATTAAAAATTCTAACTCTAAAAAAAGTAAAGGCTGTGGTTGTTAATTTACTATTTATTTTATTGGAAAACACTATTGCTAATGTAGCTCCAGAAGTTGGTATTTGGAATATGGTTAGCGAGAAGATTTTGGATGGGCTAGTATCTGTAGTGATACTTCTTGTTATGTTTTGGTTTGCCAAAAAGTTCTTTGAGAAGTTTTTTGACATTTTTATTAAAAATGTAAACGACACTAGAGAAGAATATCAAGCTACTCTAAAAGTAAAGGAAGAACAAGTTTTATCTATCATCGATTCAAAGCAAGCTATTGTAAAGTCTGTTACAGATTCATTTAAAGAAAGTTTTGCTAAAATAGCATCTGAGCATACTAAGCAAATTGAAATTATTATCAATGATTCTAGAGTTGGAAGTGATAATGATAGAGAAGATAGAAAAAGTAAAGATGTTGATCTTATAAACTCATACACCAAGGCTTCTGAAATGATGCAAAAGTCTCAAGAAATTATCAAAAATATTTTGGAAGAGCAAAGGCGTTTTCAAGAAGAAGAACGTGAGCAACTAGGTAAAATGATGCACGACATGGAAATGAGAATTAATCAAAAATTACAAGCAAGATGAAGGAAGAATTTGACAAGATAGAACTAGAAACAAGAAGGCTTTTGAATGAAGCTGAAATTCGTCGTGTTGTTAATTTTGACAATCTGCCTGATTTGGCTATTGCTGTTCGTGTAGGTACAGGAGAGATAATGGCAGCATCCGATGAATGGAAAGGCAAACTCAAAATTGACAATCGCCTGATGGTAGGTTATCCATTTATTCAGTTCGTTGCAGAACAAGATAAGGAACGTACTTGGAATCTGTTTATAGGAATAGAAACAAGTGAGCCAAAAAAAGAAATTCACGGAGATTATGACTTTAAGAATCATTATCTCAATTCAGAAGGAAAGCCTGTAGAATTAGCTTGGAAAAGCAGGCTGACTAAAAACGGTAAATATGTAATTGCTACTGCAAGAATTGTTTAGAAATGAAAAATATTGATTCAGCTTTAGATTTAGCAAGGTTGTTTGGGCAGTTTAGAGAATTGATTTTTCAGAATAAAGAAAGGATAACAATCATAGCTGCTAATGCTGTACTAGCAAGTCTTTTGGAGAGAATTTTTGAGAAAGGTAAGGCAACTGATGGAAGTAAAATAGGAAAGTACGACACAAAAGAAATTTGGATAAGCATTCCTGTTGATGGAGTATCAAACTCTGGTCTGAAACGAATAGGAAAGCCAAAAGGAAAACCAAAGAAAGCTAAGGAAACTAAATCAACAATGTATTTTCCTAAAGGCTACAAAGAATTTAAAGACAAAACTGGTCGTCAGTCTAACAAAGTAAATCTGTATCTAACAGGTGATTTATTTTTAAGTATCAAAGTTGGAAAAAATGGCGATGCAAATGTAATTGGAATCGTAGGAGAAGAGGAAAAGCGAAAAGCTGAAGGGAATGAAAAGCGATTCGGAAAAGATATTTTTAGCTTATCCAATAAGGAAAAGCAACTGTATTTCAGAACAATAAATAAAGAAGTTCAAAAACTATTTAAACAAATATTTCAATAATGCTAGTAGTCTATTTTTTACCTTATGCCTTGATGATTTTGTTCTTTGCTTTTGCAAGTTCAAGTCTTACACGCTTCATTCATTTTTGTTTAGGAATTGACGGAGATGGAATTGCAATTGACCGTATTTTTTCAAAACTAGGTGTTTGGATATATACAAAGTATAATTATCAAGAAGATAAAAATGAAGGCGTAGGATTAAATATTTGGTCAATCTTGACTTGTATAGTATGTTTCAATTTCTATGTAAATCTATTTATCTTTTTGCTTACTCTTTGGGGAGGTTTCTTTGTTGAAGTAAGATGGTATTGGATATTTGTTTGGTTTATTTGCCAGTCTTCTATTTCTTCATTTTTTACTAGAAAATTTAGTTTATGAAAAACCTTATCATTTTAGAAGAGCAAGTTGATGAGGCAAGAGGTTATTTGCAAAAGCTAGAGCAAATCCTTAGTAATCTCAATCAAGAAACTAAAGATACTCATTACCCAAAGCCAGATTCAAAGTATTGTGTATTTGTGGATGCAGGTCACGGAGCTATCAATCCAAACACTCAAAAATATGAGTGTATTGTTGGAGGTAAGCAGTTTACACACAAAGGAACTAGGCAGTTTCATAATCAAACTGATACCTATTTTGAGGGAGTTGGTAATCGTATTTTGGCAGAAAAGCTCATTCAGAAATTAAAAGAAAATGGTATTTCTTATGTAAAGACTTATCACGAGTATTTAGATTATGGATTAGTTCAAAGAGCCTCTATTGCTAATGTGCATCACCGAACAAAGCAAAAGGGATTTGGCGAAAGTATTCATTCTAATGCTTCACAAAATCATAAAGCTACTGGTTGGTGCGTATTTACAAGCCCAAGACAAACTGAATCTGATAGACTTGCTGACGAACTCTATCTTCGTACTAGAGATAGCATAGAAGAGTCTTATAAAGTAAAAATGAAAAGTGATAAGTGGAGTGATGGAGATTGGGATTGGGAGGCTAAGTTTACTATACTCACACGAACTGCAATGCCTTTTGTACTGTCGGAAAATATGTTTTTCGATTATCTGAAAGATGCTTTGCTTTTGATGGATTCTACATTTCAAGATAAATTAATACAGCCTAAGTTAGAAGCTGTAATTTGGGGACAAGAAAACTTAGTGATATGATACCTTACAAAAATGGTTTAGAAAAAACATTACATTATGAGAAAATGGAAGAACTAACTTACAGTTTATATTCTCTACATAATGACAAAAATGGCAATCCAATCTTTTACCAGTCATCAAAATTATTATTGCCAGATGGACGTGTTGGAAAGTTGCTTTTTTGTTTTGGGCAACTTGAAGCATATTTTGCTGATTTAGAAGGATATGTTTTTGACGACTTAGAAGGAGTTAATAATGTAAACTCATTTAACCTAAGAAATTGTGAAGTTATAAAATAACCCTTATATGTTAAATATCGCACAAAAAAAAATACAAAATGCACTTGACAATCTTCCTCAAGAGATTGTTTTTGATAATATCAATGCGATTTTGATAAAGTATGAAACTCCTGAAGGTCATTTATATTTACGATATATGAATGATACAGAATGTGAAGGTGTTGCTGATAATATGGGTAATTATTGCTATGTGCGACTCAACGGTAATATCAAAGTAGATAAAATATTTGAGATTTATCCATTACGTTTGGTTATTTGTTTGCCTAATTGTGCAAACATTGATGAGATTATTTTCTATATAGAAGCATATCTCAAAAGAGAGTTGAATTTGCTTGAAAACACTGTTGTGGAACTCAATAAACAAGTAGTCTTTAAAGCAGAAACTGGACGCAAAACAAAAGAACAAAGAAGTGAAGTTTCATTAGCTTATCTTGATTTCTCAATGAAAATAGTAAGAAATAAAAATTTAGAATGTATCACAATAAAATGCAATCCTTGTAATGATTAATTTAGGCTGTTTTTCTCATTGTGATGAGATAGTTTTGAAAGATGAAAATGGAGTAGATATTAATGCACCTGTTACTGGTGAGTATAAATTTCGTGCAAAATTTAATAAAAGATTGATAGTTAGAAAGATAGAAATTCAAGAAAATCAGCCTATAAAAATATCTGCTTCAAATTTCAACGAAGACAGTTATTTTATCGTAAATGTGTATGATGCACAAGGCGCAAGTATTGGAATATTTACATTTAGTGTCTATGTTCGTATATAGAAGATATCACTAAATTTATTTATTCTAATTTTTTATGGAAACGACTTTGCAAAAGGCTAAAGTTAAGAGAAAAGTACGTATCAAAACTCCTATTTCTTACTATGGAGGAAAACAGCAGATGCTTAAATATATTCTGCCATTGATACCAAAACACTTATGTTATACAGAAGCATTCTCAGGTGGGGCTGCTGTTTTTTGGGCGAAAGAACCTGCTAAAATTGAGGCTATCAATGACCTTAATGAAAACATTGTTACTTTTTGGGAGGTTTTGAAAACTGATTTTGACGCTTTAAATGAGAAAGTTCAATCAACTCTACATTCTAATTTCAGCTACAAAAAAGCTAATATTATCTATAATACTTCAGATTATTATTCTAAATTAGATAGAGCTTGGGCATTGTGGGTTCTTACCTCTATGAGTTATGGTAGTATGCCAGGGGGTGGGTTTGCTTTTCAAAAACGTATAAAAAATGCTTGTGCTATAAAGGTTAAAAATAAGAGATTGAATTTTATTCAAGAACTTTCTGATAGGCTAGAAACTACAACTATTGAACACGAAGATGCTTGTAAAATTATAAAAAGATATGATACTCGTGACTCTTTCCATTATGTCGATCCTCCTTATATAAATTCAAATCAAGGTCATTATGATGGTTATACAGAAGAACATTATAAAAAGCTATTATCCATTTTAGAAAAAGTAGAAGGTAAGTTTTTGCTTAGTAGCTATCCATCTGAGGTGTTAGCAGAGTTTGCTAAACGAAATAATTGGCAACAAATTGAAGTTAAAAGACAAATGTCAATGAGCAAAAATAGAAAAGTTAAAACAGAAGTTTTGACAGCAAACTATGATATTCATAAAGACTATTTACACTTTTCTAGCAATGTAATAGCAGTTGTCTAGCACTGCTTTATTTCAAACAAAAACGAGAGTAAATTATATTTTTACTCTCGTTTTTTTGTAGATTTGATTTTTCAAAAACTTTAATTTTTGAATCTACAAAACTTTAATTTTTGATTTTCGGTTTATACTTTTTCGATTAAACTTCCTATTTCTAATCTAGAATTTTCAGAAAGAACAGAATCTATTTTTTTTCCTTCACGCTCTAAGTAGGCTGAAAAATTATTTGCTCTGTACCACAAGTCTGGTTCTTTACCAATTAAAAAAGCTATTTTGTTATTATAAGGTGGATTGCTTTGTGCTATAATTGTGTTGTTTTTACGAGATAAATGAACAGAAATTTTTTTAGAGTTGTTTTTTCCATTTTCTCTCAATTCAATTGTAGGAGACGGAAGCAAAACAGCTTTATAATTCATAACTTGAACAGTATCATTTTCAGAGTTAGTAAGAGCGAGTTTTATAATACCTTCTTCTTTTGGTTCGATAAATAATGTGTTTTTATGTGTTGTATCTTTCCATATTTTTACTTCTGTTTTAGATAGAACAGTAATACTCAATGAACTATCACTTATAGTTTGAAAATTACGGCATCTTACATAAAGTAAACTGTCGTTTTGTTGAGAATAAGATAAAAAACTCAATAAGGATAAGAAAATTGTGAATAGGTATTTCATATAGTTTTGATATATTTCTTTTTTTAAGAAAAACGTTGATTTTGTTTTATTGTTTTATAGATTCAAGTTATAAATCATTTTCTTTTTAAAAATATTTTCACTCCTAATAACAAAGCAGTCAGAACCTATTTAATTTTCTACCACCTTGAATAAATACATAAGTTTAGAAATTGAAAAACCACCCAAACTTTCAATTTAATTTGAAAATATCGTTATTATCCCTTTTTTTTGTATAAATTTATAGAATATGATTAAAATCATAGATTGTTCTTTAATTTAAGGCTAGATTTGTGTATTATACCTTATAATTAATTTAGACCAAATAAAAATTACGTCTATTGTCTCATAACAATTAGGATAAACAACTTGTAAAACAAAGTATAAAAACTACTAAAAAAACAAACTCACTTTACAGAAAATCCTTACAGTCTCTATTTATGGAAAATATAATCGCTGAAAAAGCTAGTCTGAACAAGACAACTCAAAATACAATCAAAGAAAAAGTTAAAACTAAAAAACCTCCTCGTTTTGATAATAATGAGCAAAGAGAGTTCTTCAAAACACTTAATGTAAGAGTAAACAGTTATTTCAAAGACAACAATATTGAAAAAGGTGCTAATACAGCCATGGTCTTGAAGAGTCTTTTTCATGCCACACTGTGGATTGGTTCGTATTGTCTTCTTATTTTTGGTAATTTTAGTGTAGAAATTAATTATTTACTTTGGGCAGTTCTTGGTTTTTCTATCGCTATGGTCTCTGTCAATATTGCTCACGATGCTATTCACGGTGCATATTCAAAACACAAATGGGTAAATGATTTGCTTTCTCATACCTTCAATTTTAATGGGGCAAGTGCGTATATGTGGACAAAAATGCACAATCAAGCACATCACACTTATACAAATATAGATGGGCATGATGAAGATATTTCGCCTGTTCCGATTGTTCGTTTGTCTTCAGAAGCACCTCTGTGGTCTATTCATCGGTATCAACATATTTATTCTTTCTTCTTATACACTTTGAGTACGCTTTCTTGGGTTTTGATGAAAGATTATAAAAAGTTTTTTGCTAACGAAGTAGGAAATTATACAGGAGCAAAACACCCTAAAAAAGAATATTTTTTATTGTTTTTCTATAAATTCATCAATTATACATTATTTCTTATCATTCCTCTCCTTACTTTAGAACACGGCTGGGGAAATACGATTTTAGGATTTTTATTGATGCACGCAGTAAGTGGTTTTTTCTTAGCTGTTATTTTTATGTTGGCACACGTAGTAGAGGAAGCACATTTCTTTTTGCCTAATGAAGAGGGAAGCATGGAAAATTCTTGGGCAGTTCATCAGCTTTACACAACAGCTAATTTTTCAGAAAAAAGTAAGTTTATGGCATTTATTACAGGTGGACTAAACCAACAAGTAGAGCATCATTTGTTTCCGAATATTTGTAGTATTCATTACCCTGCACTTTCGTCTATCGTAAAAGAAACAGCAGCAGAATACGGACATCCATATCTGACAGCAGAATTTCCGACAGCAGTTGCTTCTCATGTTCGTTTCTTGAAAAGAATGGGTAGAGAAGAAAAACCTGTTTTTCATTAAAGGCTATCATGGTTGTTTTTGTATAACAGTCTTCCAGACTGTTGGATGGCATAAAATACTACTTTTTATGTTCAGACAAGATGTCTGAACTACCTTAATACAAACCGTGATAGGGTTTATTAAAGAAATAGTATAAAATTCTACATAAAATTCAAGGGCTTGATTTTTCAAGTCCTTTTTTCATGCAGGTTTTTCTTATAAAAAAGAAAACGCCGTTGTTAATGTTTTAGCGATAGCGACACCAGCAACATCCAAAAACCTTATTTTTCATGAATTATTTTTAAATTTTCAAAACTTTTTGAAACTTTTGAAAGTATAATAGAAGGTAGATGCAATTAATTACTTCAATTTGCTCATAATAAGAAAATTAGTAGTAGTTTTGCATAAAAATATTTAAAACATATTTTTATTATCAAGGTTAGTAAGCCGTATTTTGTGTCTATTATCATACATCTTATTGCTGATTACTGTTTTTATATGTTTATAGTAAAGACAGATTTTTACATAAAAAAACGAATATGGAATTAATTTCAGGATTTTCGAAACTCTCAAAAGAAGAAAAAATTAAATGGATTGCCGAGCAATTAGGTAACTCTTCAGACGAACTGCTCAACGAGTTTAGTAGCTTTTGGCACACTGACCCACACAAGCAAAAAGTCTTTGATGAGTTTAGCGAAAATACACTGACTAACTATTATATGCCTTTTGGTGTAGTTCCAAATGTTATTTTGAATGGCGAAACGTTTGCTGTTCCGATGACAATTGAGGAGAGTTCGGTAGTGGCAGCAGCTTCTAAGGCAGCTAAATTTTGGCAATCACGAGGAGGTTTTCGTTCTGAAATTATTTCTACAAAAAAAATAGGGCAAGTTCATTTTCTTTGGAAGGGCGATTATAATAAAATGTATTGTGTTTTTGATGAAGCAAAAGAGCAAATGCTAAAAGATACAGCTGATATTACCAAAAGTATGCGTCAGCGTGGAGGTGGAATTTTGGATATTGAGCTTTTGGATATGCGCCATTTGGATGATAATTATTATCAAATAAAAGCTACTTTTAATACCTGTGATGCGATGGGTGCAAACTTTATCAATTCTTGCTTGGAGCAATTTGCCAAAACACTTCAAAATTGGGTCGCCTCAAAAGAAATGTTTAACGATGAAGAGAGAGATGCTACAATAATTATGTGTATTCTTTCTAATTATACGCCTGAATGCTTAGTCAAAACGTGGGTAGAGTGTCCAATTGAAGAGCTAGGAGGAAAAGATGGTCTAATCGATGGACTAGATGCCAAAACATTTGCATTCAAATTTCATAAGGCTATCGAAATAGCAAAAAATGATGTTTATCGTGCCACAACACACAACAAAGGAATTTTTAATGGTATTGATGCCGTAGTTTTAGCTACTGGAAATGATTTTAGAGCTGTCGAAGCTTGTGGTCATACATATGCTTCTCGTTCTGGACAGTACAGAAGTCTATCAGATTGTAGCATAGAAAACGGAGTTTTCAAATTTTGGTTAGAAATGCCGATTGCTGTCGGAACTGTTGGAGGACTTACTTCGCTTCATCCACTTTCAAAGCGTTCTTTAGAAATGCTTGGTAATCCGTCTGCGCCAAAACTCATGCAAATTATTTCTACTTTGGGCTTGGCTCAAAATTTTGGTGCAATCAAATCACTTACCACAACAGGAATCCAGAAAGGACACATGAAAATGCACCTTTTGAATATCTTGCGTAATTTTGAAGCAACAGAAAAAGAAGTAAAACAAGCCGTTGAATATTTTAAAGATAATACAGTTTCTTTTAATGCTGTAAGAGAATTTTTAGCGACAGTTCGCACTCATGCTTAACAGTTATCAGTAAGTAGTTACCAGTAATCAGTTAGTTACCTTGAAAGTTTAGATTCGAAGTAATTAACTGATTCTAAAAAAATAAATTCGTAATTGGCTGCACCGAGCTATCGGTTAGCTTCGCTGCTTTGGCAGGTCGTAATTTATCAAAAACCAACAACACACAAGTATTTTTAATAAAAACAACTTTTTACTCTTCCAAAATCTCTTTTTATTTTATGAATCGTTTTCACGGAAATGGAAAACTACTCCTCAGTGGGGAGTATTATGTACTTGATGGTGCGATTGCACTTGCAGTTCCTACCCAAAAAGGACAATTATTACAAGTTAGTTACGCACCTTCAGAGCATCGTGTGTTGCATTGGAAAAGCTATGATAGCAACGGACAAATTTGGTTTGAAGCTCGTTTTGATATTGATACTTTTGAAGCATTAGAAGGCTATGTTTCTCAAAAATCATTAGTTTTACAAAAAATATTGCAGACTACTCGCAAAATTTCAAAGAATTTTTTGGTAGGAAAAGAATCTGTTTTGGTAGAAACATTTTTAGAGTTTCCTCGTCTTTGGGGGTTGGGAAGTAGCTCAACACTTATTCATACTATTGCAAAATGGGCAGGAATAAATGCTTTTGATTTACTTGCCAAAACAATGGGAGGGTCAGGTTATGATGTGGCTTGTGCTGAATCTGAAACACCAATTTTATATGAAAGACATGACGGAATCCCACGTACAATTCCTGTCGATTTCAATCCTCCTTTTAAGGATAATATTTATTTTATCTATTTGGGTAAAAAACAATCCTCTGCCGAAGGAATTTCTTATTATGAAAAGCTAAAAAATATAAAAAGTAAGAAAGATAAATTAGTAAAAGAGCTTTCAGGCATTACACACAAAATTGTAACAGCCACAAAGTTAGAAGAGTTTGAAAAACTAATTGCCAAACATGAAGAAATAATCGCTAAGAACATGAAAATGCAGCGAGTAAAAGAACTTTATTTTTCTGATTATTGGGGCGAAGTAAAGTCACTCGGTGCGTGGGGAGGAGATTTTGTACTCGTTACAAGCCAAAAATCAAAAGAAGAAACACAAGCTTATTTCTTAGAAAAAGGAATGGATACATTTCTGACTTACGATGAAATGGTAAAAGGGTAAAAATTAATTACGGATTACGGATTAAAAATTATGAAACTCTATTCTTTCAATTTTTGAGGGAATAGAGTTTTTTGATGTTACCTTTTTTTCTTTATTTTCTATAAAGCAAGTGAGAAAGTGCTGTATCTAGCTCTTCAAGCTTAATATTTCCTTTAATAAATAAAGAATCACTATTTTCATCTTTTTGTTTCGATATGAATAACATATCAAAATGAACATATAAGTCAGAATGAACTTTAGGCTTTTGATTTAATATTGCTTTGCCATAGATGAGTTTATAATCAGAATCACCTGTACAGCTATAATACACGCCATCACTTATCCAAATAGAATCTTCATAAATAGAAATATCTGTCGTTATTCCAACATAAGCACCAACTTCTGCCATGTTAACTTTGAATGTGTCATTTATAATACCCTTACGAAGTCTTTCGCTATCAAAAAACCACTTTTCTCCTTTATTATAAGTAGTTCTATAAAAATAGAGAGAGTCTTCACTAAAATCATAACCAGCATCATAAATAAGCTGATGTTTTGGTTCTTCTATTTTTTCAATTTCATTTTTTTGAAAGAATGAATTATCAAAAGCATAAAACAAACAAGTTATCATAGAACCCAAAGCAACAATAAGAAATAGTATTTTTTTCATAATTTTATAATTTTCTAGTCTTCATTTCTTTTACCCAATCTAGTTGTTCCTCTAACGACCATTGTATCAATATATTTTCCATTTTCTTCTGCATAAACAAAACTCATATCAAAATAAACATCTTTGCCGTTGTCGATGTCCCACCGACGACTTCCAAAATTTTCATAAAACCATGTTTTCTATCGGTTGTCATCACTTTCAATATCAAAATATAAAATGTAATTTTGTAGTCTTATTGCAATCATAATCAAATTATAAGATGAAAACAAAATTACTCCAACATAGTAAAGTACATAGATTCTCATTTACGTTTTTATTCCTATTTTTATTCCTCTCTGTATCATTTGGACAAACTCGCCCTCCAGTAGCAACTTACTCAGATGTATATTGTGAGGGGAGTCCAATTGTTGTTTCGGCTAGTTCTCCTACTTTTGGTTCTAGTATCGAATGGTATATGTATTCAGATATACGCTCACACTCACCATTTGCCACATCAAAAGATGGTGCTGATTTGATTTTAGATAATGAACTTCCACTACCTGTTGGCACTACTAAAATATATGCTGTTGCTATATCGAATGGAAATAGAAGTGAAGGAGTAGAAGTTCCTATAAATGTGCGTTCTGGTGCTGTTATTCTAGGTATTGCTTCTGATAAGTGTGTGCTTTATAGAGGAGACAACGTAAATCTTTATCCTATTTTATCTGTTGATAGAGCAGAATATACGTATGAGTGGCGAAAAATAGAAACTAAATTACGTGATACCATAGTCTCTCCGATTATTATTGGTCAAGAAAAGATTCTTTCCAAAACTTCATTACGAGAAGATGATGCAGGAATTTATGAAGTTACCGTTTGGAATGAAAATAAAACCTGTGCTACTGTTTCTAAAATACATTTAGTTATCAGAGATGTCTGTATGCCTACTTATCCTATTGATAATTCAGGACTTGATCTTAGTCAAGGTCGTACTTATGTTTATATAACACCAGGTCGTGGAAGATATTATATTTCTACTGACGAGAATGGAGTTTTTAATTTTCGTTTAGAGGAAAGATATAGAAACAAAGATTTAGATGTAGCTATTTTTTTGGAAGATGGCTGTCAAGTTGGAAAAACGACATTAAGACAAACCATCGGAACAAGTTGGTATAGTTTGAACTTGAACCCAATATGTACTCCAAACAAGAAGTACCTTATGAAAATGACTTCAAGTACAGGTGATACGTATGAAATACCTATAAAATTTAATATCTCTGAACTTAAAAATAAAATATACAGACAATCTGATTCTTATTGTCCTAATCTTGAAATGTTTGTTTCCTCTAGTGTAGATGGTGGAGCAATAAAAAGTAGTATCACTTGGTTTAGAACAACAACAAATTCAATAACAGAACTCCCCGATGAAACAAGCAATTGGGAAACAGTAAGTATTTATAAAAGCGAAAAAACCATGGTAAGTGGTTCTAGGTTGATATATTATACCGAAAAAGAAAATGTTCAATGGTTCAAATCATTAGTTATAGATGGAAGAGGATGTGTTGTTGAGAGTGAACCTGTATATATTGAAAAAGAAACAGGAACTCAAAATAGGTTTAAAATTCCTAGAACAAGGGATTTACTTCCAAAAGCAGAATTTGTCGGTACAGAGCAAGAGTCTTCTCTTTTAAAAGGCATTGAAGTCAAGTTATCTAGATTTTCCAAAAATAGCCGTGATGTAACTCCTGTTGTAATTTCTATTCTAAATGCTGATGGTACAGGCTCTTCCCCAGGTAGTCTAATAAAATCTTTTACCCTAGATGCGAGTGATTTTAATAGGATTCTTTATAATAGAGACAAGGCATTTATTTTTGACGAGCCTTTACGAGTTCCTAAAGATTTTTATATAAGTATAAATGCAAATAGCAATTCTATTATCTTATCAGCAAGATGTAATATAGCTCAAAATAGAGCTTGGGAAAGAAAACTAGACGGCTCTTGGATTCCATTGTCAGCACCAATTTCTTCTGGAGGACTTGGTTTTGCTACTTCTTACGTAATCAATCCAGTATTCTATGTAAAGCCAAAGGCTAATTTTGTTGCTAGTTTTGATTTGGCATATCAATATGAGGAAGTTACCTTCTTTGATATTTCTGAAGCTGACCCAGAAACATATGACTGGACATTTGAAGGAGCAAGTACCAGTACGGATTCAATAGCAAATCCAACAGCCACGTATTCTCAAAAAGGAGAATACGATGTTTCCTTAAAAACAGGTAATATATCAGGAACTGACAGTCTTTTGAAACCAAATTATATCAAAGTCTTGGAAAATTATTCTATAAGAAAGAATACATATACACAGCTTTACGCAGCAGAGAGAGATCAAGAATATGAAAATGGACAAGAAAAATATAGAGCAAAAGGAGAATATTTTGTAGGTAATGAAGAAGGCGATTATTTGCAAGGAGTGGAAATGAAATTATCTTATCTACGTGTTCCTAGTTATGGTAACTGGGAGAGAACACTGCCTATATATTTGATGTCTGTTGATAGTATAGATAAAAAACCTTATCAAATAATAGATTCAATGTCCGTGCCTTTTGATTACATCGAAAAGGCAATTGAAAATCAAAGATTTATAAGGTTCAAATGGAAAGAAGCTATCGCCCTTCCTTCTGAATTTTTCATTGTGGTAGCTATAAAGTATGCTACTGATTTGAAATATGCAATTCCTTATGGTAAGGCAAATGAAGATATAGATAAAAGTACAGCATGGATTCAACTCAAAGACGGTACTTGGGAACTATCTGAGGGAATGAGGTTTAGCTCTATATCTCATGCTATATATCCTATAACAACTCGTTATAAAATACTTTCTTCAGAAGAGAATAACCTATTTTCTTATTCGATAGAATTATTTCCTAACCCAGCTTCTGATTTTATAGAAATAAAATCTTTTGAAATATCATTGAACAAATACTCTATTGTTAATATTTTGGGAGCAACTGTTAAGCAGGGATATTTATCAGAGCAAAATACTATTGATATAAGTAGGTTTAATAAAGGATTATATTTTATTCGTTTTATGACAGATAAAGGTGTAATCACAAAAAGATTTATAGTAAAATAATGATTCTATTTAGAGCTTGTTTAAATTTTTATTTTACTAGTGAAAATGAGAAAATTTTTGACTTATCAAGGCATTTTTGAGGAGAATACGAACTATTTAACGAAGAAATAACGCAGATATAGACTAAAATTTACCATTTGTAGAATTTTAAACAAGCTCTTAATATAATTCAAACTCCATTCTTTCAATTTCATATTGGAGGAATGGAGTTTTTTGGGAAGAAAAATAAACTATTCTTTTTACGTAAAATCATAATTTTGAAACTATGAAATTCAGAACCGAACTAAATCCAATTCCATTACAAAAAAGAATAAATTTATCGAACAAAATAGTTGCGATGGGTTCTTGTTTTTCAGAAAATATTGGACAAAAACTAATTGATAATAAGTTTGAAACATTAATCAATCCTTTTGGTGTAATTTTTAATCCTCTCTCCGTAATTCAACTTTTAGAATGGATAATGGAAGATAAAAATGGAAATATTTTAGAACAAAACCTAGAGAATTATTATATCCAATACGATGAGGTTTTTTATAATTATCATCTTCATTCCAAAATTGCTAGTCAAAATAAAGAAGAATTAAAACAGGTTATAAAAGAAAAAGCAAAACAAACTTATGCTTTTTTAGAACAAGCAGATACAATTATTCTTACTTTCGGAACGGCTTTTATGTATGAGTTGATTGAGAGAAATAATGAAAAATCTGATAAAAAAATACCTATTTCAAATTGTCATAAACAACCAAAAACTCTATTCAATAAAAAACTAATTGACTTAGAAGAAGCAAAAGCAAAATTTGAGCATTTTATCAAAAAATTAAATAGCTTTGGTAAGCGTGAAAAACAGGTTATACTTACAGTCAGTCCTGTTCGTCATTTGAAGGAAGGGTTGGTAGAGAATAATGTTAGTAAATCTATCTTACGAGTTTTGGCACATCATATTTGTCAGAGTGAAATAGAAAATTTTGATAATATAAATTATTTCCCTTCTTACGAACTCGTTTTAGATGATTTGCGTGATTATCGTTTTTATGAAGCTGACTTATTACATCCAAATGCCCAAGCAATAAATTATATTTGGGCGAAGTTTGCTGAAAGTTACTTTGATGGTAAAACACAGTTATTTTTAAAAAAGTGGCAAAAAATTCGTTCTTCCTTAGCTCACAAACCATTCTTTCCAAATCGTAAAACACATAAAAATTTTACTCAAAAATTGATTTCTGATATAGAAAAAATACAAGAAGAATTTAATATTGATATAAAAAATGAAATTGATTTCTTGAAAAATAATGGTTCAAATTTTTCTTAGACTTTACGAGCTAAATAAAATAACTTACCTTTGCACCACTAAAAAAATAGAATACTATCTTAAACATCAAACAAATAAATGGCTTTAATAGAAGAATTAGACAAAGAAGGTAATTTTTTATTCAAACACAGAGGAACTCTTCCCGTACCGTTTGTTTTTGTAGCTTTAGCAATTTATGCTTGGCAATCCTATAATAATGCGTTTCCAGAGTGGTTTCCGTACTACGAATATGTTTGTTTGGCTGTCGGACTTTTGGGACAATTTGTACGAGCCTATACCGTAGGACACACACCAAAAGGAACTTCTGGACGAAATACGAAAGAACAAGTAGCCGAAACGCTCAATACAAGCGGGATTTATTCTGCTGTCAGACACCCACTTTATGTAGGTAATTTTTTGATGTGGCTTGGCGTAGCAATGCTAACAGCTCATTTTTGGTTTATTACTTGCTTTGTTTTGGCGTATTGGCTGTATTATGAGCGTATAATGTATGCAGAAGAGTATTTTTTACGTAACAAATTCGGACAGCAATATTTAGATTGGGCTGAAAATGTTCCTCCTTTTATCCCTCGCTTTTCGAATTTTAATGGTGCAAATTTAGAATTTTCTACAAAAAATGTTTTAAAACGTGAGTACAATGGTTTTTTTGCCTTAATGTTAATCTTTACAGTTTTTATAGGGATTCGTTATTATTTCCAAACATTTACTTACGGACTTCCCAAAGAATGGTATATTATTTTTGGTGTGAGTTTATTGATATTCGGCACACTCAAAATACTAAAAAAGTTTACTAAAGTATTAGATGTAAAAGGTAGATAATGTTTCTATTTTCTACTAAAACTACTTGATGCTGAAGTCTCAAAACAAAATAGTTCTACATTATTTTAAAATATAGAAAATAGAATTGTTTAAGTTAAGTTAAAAGGTCTGTTTTGAACAAAACAACTTGACTTTTTTGTACTCTAATTTTGATTCAAACATTACTCTAAGGATATTTGTAATAGAGTTCAGAATGATACAGTAGTTTCATATAGTTCAAAATTATATTCTTAATTCATTGGGTCTTTTATAATTAGGTCTTTTTAATCTAGCTCATCTTTAGTAAACCTATACGAATGAAAATCAATATCTTCAACCAAACCACTTTTGAGAGTCGCCACAACGGAAAAATTGATACTTCCATTGAACAGATGCTCAATAAAGTAAATGCTTCTTCTATCGAACAGCTCATTTCTGAAACTGTTCCTGCTGATATACGTCTCAAAGAACCTTTAAATTTGCCTTCTGCACTTACAGAAAGCGATTTTATTCATAATCTCCAAAAAATTGCTTCCAAAAATAAAGTATTTCGTTCTTTTATTGGAATGGGATATTATGAAACGCTTGTTCCAACTGTAATTTTAAGAAATATCTTAGAAAATCCAGCTTGGTACACAGCCTACACGCCTTATCAAGCAGAAATTGCACAAGGACGTTTGGAAGCTCTTATCAATTTCCAGACAATGGTCATTGACCTTACAGGAATGGAAATTGCCAATGCCTCACTTTTAGATGAAGCAACGGCAGCAGCAGAGTCAATGCGCTTATTGGAAGCAACAAAGCCAAAGTCTAAGAAAAAGGCAATGAAGTTTTTTGTTTCTAACAAATGTCATCCCCAAACTTTGTCTCTTTTAATAGGACGTGCAGAGCCATTGGGAATAGAATTAGAAATTGGAGATATTACAAAACTTGATGTTACAGATGAAAATCTATTTGGACTTTTACTTCAATATCCAAATACAGATGGTCATATCAAAAATATAAATGCCTTTGTTGCTGCTGCAAAAGAAAATGAAGTTTCTGTAGCTGTTGCCTCTGACCTTTTGGCTCTCACAATGCTTACTCCTCCTGGAGAAATGGGTGCTGATGTAGTCTTTGGTTCGGCTCAACGTTTGGGTGTTCCGATGGGTTATGGTGGTCCTCATGCTGCATTTTTTGCTATTCATGAAAAGAATAAGCGTTTTATGCCCGGTCGTGTGATTGGTCTATCTAAAGATGCTGATGGCAACCCTGCTTATCGTATGGCTCTCCAAACTCGTGAGCAGCATATCAAAAGAGAAAGAGCTACTTCAAATATCTGTACGGCACAGGTTTTACTTTCTGTAATGGCAAGTATGTATGGCGTTTATCATGGAGCAGAAGGGCTAAAAAATATCGCTCATAGAATACATGGTTTTGCAAAAGTTACGCATAAAGTAGTTGAGAAATTAGGGTATGAGGTAGTTTATAATCAATATTTTGATACAATTAAGATAAATACGACGACTAAACAAGCTCAAAAAATAAAAGAACTAGCAGAAAAGAATGAAATAAACCTTCGTTATTTTGAAAACGGAAATATCGGAATTTCTTTTGGAGAACGCACAGAATACGCAGACCTTGAAACCTTATCAGCTATTTTTGCAAGAGCAGCCCACAAAGATTCTTTCAAAGAAGAAATAGCAGAATTTGCTCAAAATATAGAACTGGATTGGGAAGATGCTGTCATTAGAAAGTCTGATTTTATGACACATCCTGTTTTCTCTCTCTACCACACCGAACACGAGATGTTACGCTATATGAAGCGTTTGGAAAACAAAGATTTATCATTGGTTCATTCTATGATTTCTTTGGGTTCTTGTACAATGAAGCTCAATGCCACAACAGAGATGATTCCTGTTACGTGGTCAGAATTTGGACAGATTCATCCGTTTGCTCCTTTCGGACAAGCAGAAGGCTACAAAGAACTGACAGATAACCTTCGTACTTGGCTTTGTGAGATTACTGGTTTTGATGATGTTTCTCTACAACCTAACTCTGGAGCGCAGGGTGAATATGCAGGACTTATGGCTATTCGTGGTTATCACGTTGGTAATGGAGATACGCACAGAAACATTGCTATTATTCCTTCATCGGCTCACGGAACAAATCCAGCGAGTGCAGTTATGGCAGGAATGAAAGTAGTGATTACAAAATGCGATGAAAATGGAAATATTGATGTAGAAGATTTGAAAGCAAAAGTAGAAAAACACAAAGAAAATTTATCGTGTTTGATGGTAACCTATCCTTCTACACACGGAGTTTTTGAAGAGGCAATTATAGAAATTTGTGATATTATCCATCAAAATGGTGGTCGTGTTTATATGGACGGCGCAAATATGAATGCACAGGTAGGCTTAACTTCTCCTGCTAATATTGGTGCAGACGTTTGTCATTTGAACTTACACAAAACGTTTTGTATTCCTCACGGTGGTGGAGGTCCAGGAATGGGTCCTATCGGTGTTGTGAAAGATTTAGCTCCTTACTTGCCATCGCATCCAGTAGTTGAGATTCGTGGAAAGGTTGGAGAAAATGGTGCAGGTCATCCTATTTCGGCAGCTCCTTATGGAAGTGCTTCTATTTTGCTTATTTCGTATGCCTATATCGCAATGATGGGAGGCGACGGACTGACAAGAGCAACAGAAAGAGCTATTTTGAATGCCAATTATATCAAATCTTTATTGGAAGAACATTATCCAATTTTGTATGTAGGTAAAAATGGGCGTTGCGCTCACGAATTTATTTTGGATTGTAGAGGGTTTAAGAAAACAGCAGGTATTGAAGTTGTCGATATTGCAAAACGTTTGATGGATTATGGTTTCCACGCTCCGACAGTTTCTTTCCCAGTAGCAGGGACAATGATGGTTGAGCCAACAGAAAGTGAAACGAAAGAAGAACTAGACCGTTTTGCACAGGCTATGATTCAGATTCGCAAGGAAATTCAAGAAATTGAAGACAGAGATTCGGATGCAACAGATAACGTAATGAAAAATGCTCCTCACACAGCAGGACGACTTTTGGCAGATGAATGGAATTTCCCTTATTCTCGTCAGAAGGCAGTTTATCCATTAGAATGGGTAAAAGAACGCAAGTTTTGGGTTTCGGTGAGTCGCATAGATGATGCCTATGGCGATAGAAATCTAGTTTGTAGTTGTATTCCTGTTGAAGAATATGAAGAAAGAGAATTGGCAGAAGTGAAGTAATTTTATTTTATTATTTCAAATAAATATATAAACGCAATTTTTCAATTTATTTTGAGGAATTGCGTTTTTTCTGACGTAATTTAGCTTTCTATAAAAAAACATAACTTTATTATGAAAAGAGCATTCGTTATATTACTTATACTTTCTTTATCTTCTTGTATTAATTCAGAGAATAAAGTAAAGTTTTTAGAGAGAATGGGTACAGTGAAAGGTTCTGGAGGAACTAATGTTTATTATAACCATTATTTATTTATTGGAGATAGTTCATTAGATTCTTATTTAGATGTCGCTAGACAATATGCTGATACTTGTCTATTAGATACTCCTATAGCATCTGTTACTTTTATAGATGAGAGTGATGGAGCTAGTTATAATGATGATGCGATGTGGTATTCTAGTCCTAGATTTACAAAGGTTAGAGTATCTAAGTCAAATATTAAAGATACAGGTTTTTCAAAAATACAATATTACTTAGAGGATGAAATAAAAGTTATAGAAATAAAGAATGGAGTGATAAAAGACACTCATCAGAAAAATCTTTACTAGACAGAAAGGGAGAAAAGCAACAAAAATTACAATAGTTGTTTACCATTTCTTCTGTTACTCTCTGTAAAAATGCAAAACTCAATTTCAATTTATTTTGAGGAATTGCATTTTTACAATAAACTCTATTGATTTCATTGTAATTACCCCATTTATGAAAGTAACTTTAATTCTACTTCTAATTTTCATTACTTTTCACTCTTGTACCTCTGTTTCAAATAAGAATAATGCAGAACAATCAAATTTAGAAGAAGTAAATAATTTTGATTCTTTATTGAAATCAGATACTCTGAAATATCTAAAATATAGCTTTGTAGATTATGAAACTTACGACAAAAAATATTGGGATAGAATAGATACAGTATTTGATACTGGTTCTATAATTTTGATTCAAAAAGGTAAATCTTGTAGAGAGTATATATGTGTCGCAACAGAATCCATTACAATAGACAAAAAAATAAATAGAGTTACAAAATTTTCTAATACAGGTTCTGGAGATTTAGGAAGAAGTGTGAGTTATATTTATAATGAGAAAAAACAGCTTATACAATACATAGAGAACTCTCAAAATATAGAAAATGCTACAATTTATAATTTAGGATATGACAAAAAGGGACAACTTAAAAATGTAGTTTTAAAAGAACTAAAAGACGTACATTCTAGTTTTCGTAAATTTAATTTTTAGGATTTTTTCTTGTAATTTTCAAGATTTCAAAAAAATACGTTTTTTCCTTATCTGACTTTACGTATTTCCACCGTTGTTGGCGTTTTAGTGAAGCAACACCAACACCACCGACAACATAACCACACATCAAAATCGCTCTCTATAATCTACCAAAAACTCAAAATCGTTGATTTCTTCTTCATAAAATTTAGCAGAAGAATAGTAATAAGCGACATAATCGGTTGCCAAATTCCATTTACCTGCTGTTGGGTTATAATGAATATAATCTAATTTTTGTTCTAGTATTTTTTTGGAATATAGAATAATAGGCAAACTATTACGCTGCCAAAATTGATATTTTCTATCTTCCTGATTAGAAGCAAAACGAGGAAGTACCTGAGGATAATGAGTTTTTAAATCTTTCAAAAATTCGTGAGCTGTATGTTTCATAAAGCTCACATGTGGCATTTCCTTTCCATTTTTCTCTATCATTTCCCAAATTAGATGAATATGATTTGGCATTATTACAAAACCATATACTTTTATTTTTCCATTTTTAGATAGATGATTCAAACTGTCTAAAATGACCTTCTTGTATTTATCCATTTTTAGCAAATATTCCCAATTTAAAATACTGGCTGTATGAAAATAAACTTCTCCAAGCTCCATGGTAGGAAATGAGGGCATAATTTTGTGGTTTTCTGTCGTCGGTGGGGACACCGACAACGGCAGGGTCGTAAAGGTATCGGAAATGGCAGAGTAAAACCGAATATAGTTATTTTTTCTTTTCTGTAATGGAAGAAAGAACTATTTTTTGCAGCTTTTTATCCTCAACGACGCTTTTAAGCTCGTTGACGGTTGGAGATAAAATAAACCGTCGTTGAGACTTCGCCGTCAACGAGGATTTACAAAATTATTGGTGTCGTAATTAATCACAGCGATACCAACAAGGATTTTTCATAGTGTATTTTATAGTTTTTTCCTTCGTAGGAACATTTTTAAAATCTATGTTGTTTGTTTTCAATTAGTATGCTATGAAGAAATCAAATCATTTATATCTAAGCTATTCAAAGTGAAAGTTTTTTATAATAAACAACAAACAGCCAAAGTTCTTATTAGTGATTCTCCTAGTGCGAGAAAACCTAAGTTAGTTTTACAGTCTTGGAAAAAATTGGGCTATCCTATTGAAATTATGAAAGTTCGCCCTTTAACTGTGGACGAATTGTGTTTAGCTCATGAGCCTTCTTATGTACAAGGCATCTTGAAAGGGCGTATCAAAAATGGTTTTGGCAACAAAAGTAAAGAAATAGCAAAGAGCTTATTATGGACAAATGGTAGTTTTGTTAGTGCAGCTACTCACGCTTATCAACACCGTGAATCAACATTCTCACCCACCTCTGGCTTTCATCACGCTTGTTATGACCAAGCTGCTGGATTTTGTACCTTTTCTGGTTTAACGATTGCAGCTATTTTGCTAAAAAAACGTTTTGGAGCAAAGAAAATTGGAATCCTAGACCTTGACTCACACTCAGGCGATGGAACTGACCAAACGTTACAAAAAACAGGATATACAGATTTGGTAGAGCATTATTCACTAGGGTATGATGATGTAAATATTTATAACAATCAAGATTGGCTGAATAATCTATCAGATTTGATTCGCAACCGTTTTAGTGATTGTGAAATTCTCTTTTATCAAGCTGGTGTAGATTGTCATATGGATGACCCAGAAGTAGATAGTGGACACTTCACTACTGAGCAAATTGCTGAACGAGAAAGAATTGTTTACACAACTTGTAGAGAGCTAAAGTTACCAGTCGTAACCAATTTGGCAGGAGGCTATCAAAAACCGATTGAGAAAGTAATTCATCTACATAATCTAGTAGCAGTTGCCTTTCACGAAGTAAATCAACAGATATAATCTTATCAAGAGCAAGTGATAAAAAATATTTAAAAAATATATAATCAACTAACTTATTGAAAGTCAATTACTTTTATTAGAAATGAATAAAATACTTGAACTTTTTCAAAAAAACTTTGGTTAGAGAGTTGTATAATCAAAAAAAGCGTGGTACATTTGTATCGTCTTAAGGGCAACACCACAACAAGTTTACAAAAACAAAGACTCTAAAAAGTTTAGTTTTTGTAGAATGTTCTCTAGAGGAATGGCAGAGTGGTCGAATGCGGTGGTCTTGAAAACCATTGTACCGTGAGGTACCGGGGGTTCGAATCCCTCTTCCTCTGCAAGTGTTCAGTTTTCATACTGATAACCGTTTTTATATTAATTTATAAAAACGGTTTTTTTTTGCACATTACTTATGAGTTTCGTTATGGGTTAAAGTAGAGAAGAACAAAAATTAAAGATTGGAAGAATTTGAAACAGAGAAGCACTTTATTTAGTTGTCAGTTCCAATCCTAATAATATGGAAAAATAGGTTATCTCAACTCTCACTTTCTATTATTACAGTATCAAAAGTATTTTACCCTACCATTTATGAAAAAGTGTTCTACAATAATTAATTTATCCTGTAATTTAATTATTCTACTAGTTTTCTTTTCTTATACAAATTGTATTTCTAAAAAGCAAGACAAGCAAGGTTATGTAAAAGAGACTAAAACAGAAATTCAAAAACAAGCTACAAAAGATACGCTAACTGCAGATTCATTACCATTATTTCAAGAAAATACACAAATCTATTATGCAGAAAAAATAGAAGCTCTTAATCTAAAAAATCATATCGAACTACTTTCATCAGAAAGTTTTGAAGGACGCAGAGTAGGAGAACGAGGACAAAAAATGGCTGGGTTATACATTCAAGATTTTTTTATAAAGAATAATCTTGAAGCATCTGTACCGACTGATTTGGGCAAACGTTATATACAAGAGTTCGAAATAGAAAAAAGCAAAATTTCTACAGTAACAATCAAAACAAATATACAAGAAAAGAATATTGTCTATCAGAATAAAGAACACTTTCTAGCTAATCCATTGACTTATTTACACAGTGAAAATGAGTTGAATGTAATCTTGACAGGATATTCTATTTTGCCAAACGAACAAATTAATGGGCGTGGAATAGCTTTATTATTAGATACTGATGATAAAGAAACTATTTTTTATTCGAATCAAGATTGGAATGAAAAAATGGAAAAACAAATCCTTTCAGCTCAAAAAGCAGGAGCAAAAGCTGTTTTTTTTGTTTTGACAAACTCAGATAATTTTAAAGTAAATACTAAAAGACTTCAAAAAAATAAGTATCTCAATAAAGAGTTTTATACGTTGAAGACAGAAAAAAGTATTGGTGTATATTTTCTTTCAATGGAAACAGCAGCACAATTATTTGAATACTCGGAGCAAGAATGGGAAGAGTTAGTAGAACAGTTTCAAGAAAATAGTATTCCATCAAATCTTCCTTATGCAACTATTTCTATACAAGTAAAAAAAGAAAATTCAGCAACACTGACTACTGAAAATATTGTTGGTTTTGTAGAGGGAACGAGCTTAAAAGAAGAAATAATAATAATTTCAGCACATTATGACCATTTAGGACAAACTAAAAATAAAGCTAATTTCTTTGCAGGAGCAGATGATAACGCCTCGGGAGTAGCTGCTCTTATGGAACTTGCAAAAACGTTTGCTACGGCTAAAGAAGATGGTTTTGCTCCCAAAAGAAGTATTTTATTTCTGACAACTAGTGGGGAAGAAGTAGGAATGTTAGGCTCATCTTACTATACTGATATTGCTCCTCTATTTCCTATCTCAAATAGTATTACAAACTTAAATATTGATATGATTGGAAGAGAATATATCCCAAAAAATAAATATTCCTCTAATGATTACGTAAGTATTGTAGGTTCAGATTGGGTATCTCCTGTTCTGCATTATACGCATGAAAAGGCAAACGAATCATTTACCAAGCTCAATCTAGATTATAGTTATAACTCAAAATCCCACCCTGAAGAGTTTTTTTATCGCTCCGACCAATACAGTTTTGCAAAATATGATATTCCTGTCATTTTTTATACAAGTCCTGACCATAAAGACTATCATAAAGTAAGTGATACAGCCGATAAAATAGACTATCAGCGAGTAGAAAATGTTACAAAACTTATATTTCACACAACTTGGCAACTTGCTAATCAAGAAAAAAGTCCTAAAAAAATAGAAAAAAACGTTTTTAAAGACCAAAACTAACTTTTTCGTGCTTTTGAAATACTTTATTACAAGTAATTGTATGGATTATTCTCTAATTTTGCACAATTATTTATTTACTACACTTATTTATCTTTAGCAGCACTATTGAAGAAAACTGTATCTCTCTTAAAATCATTTTGTGATGATACATCTTTGTCAATAATTGTTGTTTAACAACACTATGAAAAAAAAATATTTTAACCTTCTTGTTTTAACTTTTTTTTCTTTACTCATTTTTTCTTGTGTAGATAGAGGTAATCAAGAGCCTGTTCGTCTTTTAGAATTGTATGTAGTGGACACATTAGGTTTGCCTGTACCTAATGCAAAAATTGATTTTTATTTGAAAGAAGAAGATTTAAGACAAGATAAAAACCAGATACTAGAACCTTTTTACTCAGATGAAGAAGGGCGAATACAGGTAGCTTTAGATTTTGAAATATTTGATTACTTTGCAAATATTGAAAAAGGAGATTTAAATAACTGGTACACCACAACTATTATCAAAGTGCCTGAAACAACTCAAAAAAATATAAGTACCGTTACAATTCAAAACTCTATACAAGCACAAATAACAGGAAGAGACAAAAAACGTTGGCAACAAACGGCTAATATCATTAACGGGAATCCCTCTGGTCTTAATTGTACAAATCAACTCTATCATGACTTTACTCGCCGTTCAGATGTAAATATTTATCAAGTAGAAATAGATGGAATAATAGATAAGTTTCAAAGTGATGCTTGTTCAACTCCTGAAAAACCTGCAGGATTTAACATATGGAAATATGATAGAGAGAATAATACAATGACTTTGGGTGTAGATACTTTTGAAGAAGTATATAAATTTGAAAACTTTACAGGAAGTGAGTTTTCTATTGTCCTGACAACTCTCAATGGAGCTTTTATTATAGAAAGAAAATTCAAATTGGTTCAATAATGACCTCAAATTTTAGCTATTAAGGCAAACACACAAACACTAATTATTTAGTTTTACTTATTCAGAAAAAATAATTGCAATGTCAAAAGAAATAAAAATAAAAGTACGTGGTTATCATTTAGATGGCTACCAACACGTTAATAATGCTCGTTATTTAGAGTTTTTTGAGGAAGCTAGATGGGCATTTTTTGAAGAAAGTGATGCTCTCAAAATGCTTCAAAAGAAAAATATTATGTTTGTTGTAGTGAATGTAAACATTAATTATCGTTATCCTGCTTCTGTCGGACAAACTATTGTCATTGAAAGTAAATTGGAAAAATTAGCTGAAGTAGGAAGCAAAACAAGTACGTTTAAGCAAACTATTTATTTAGAAAATACTGATACTGTAGTTTGTGATGCTATCATTACTTTTGTTCTTTTTGATGGAAAGACACAACGAGCGATTTCGACAACAGAAGAAATAAGAGACATGTTTGTAGGAGAATTGAGTAATTAATCAGTTAGTCTCTTTCAATAAGAATAAGAATAAGAAAAGACCATTTTTCATTTTTGAAGAATGGTCTTTTTTTTAATTTTCAGCCAAATATTTATGTACAAAACTAATTGCCATTGCGCCCTCTCCCACAGCAGAAGCCACACGGTTCATAGCCGTTGCACGTACATCACCTGCTGCAAAAACTCCTTTTACAGAGGTTTCTAAAGTAAAAGGTTCTCGTTTGTGTTTCCAAATTTTCTTTATCTCATCATAGCTCAATAGATTTCTACCTGTTTCTACAAAGCCTTTTTTATCCTTGATTACGTCCGAATTTATCCATTCGGTATGAGGCTTCGTTCCAATAAAAATAAACATAGCGTCAGCTTCTACTTCTTTTGTGGATTTGTCTTTAGTATTTTGTAACACTACGTCCTGTAAGTGTCCATCGCCTTTTGCTTCTATTATTTCTGTAAATGGAAGAACTTCAATGTTTTTTGTTCCGTCTATTTGGTCAATCAAATACTGCGACATAGAAGAAGACAAATCCTCTCTTCTGACTACAATATTTACTTTTTTGGCATAACGAGAAAGGTACATTGCGCCCTGTCCTGCCGAATTTCCACCACCAACGACAAAAACAGTTTTTTCAGAACAAGAAAGAGCTTCCGTAGTCGCTGCACCATAATAAATCCCTGCGCCTGTAAAATTATCCATTCCCTTACTATCTAGTTTTCGATACGAAACACCAGAGGTAATAACAATGCTTTTTGTAACAATCTCCTTGTCATCTGCAAGTTTGAGAATCTTATAATTATCTTTTAAAGAAATTCCTGTTACCTCTTGTGGAACTAGAAATTCTACACCAAAACGCTGTGCCTGTGTAGTAGCTCGTTTGGCAAGTTCAGAACCACTCAAGCCAGTAGGAAATCCTAAATAGTTTTCTATTCTTGAACTTGTTCCTGCCTGTCCACCAGGGGCGTGTTTTTCTATTAAAAGCGTTTTTAATCCTTCTGAACCACCATAAACGGCAGCAGCCAACCCAGCAGGTCCTCCTCCAATAATTACGACATCATAAATATCTTCTGATGCTTTAGATGAAAGTCCTAATTTTTCAGCTAACTCTGTTTTGCTTGGTTTTTTGAGTAGTTCTCCTTCTTCAAAAACCACAACAGGTAAATCATTTTCGCTAAATTTATGAAGTTCTGAAAGTTCTTTAGCTTTTTGGTTTTGTTGAAAATCTAACCATTGATACGGAAAAAGATTACTTGCTAAAAAGTCTTTGAGTTCGTGAGATTGTGGTGAAAATTGATAGCCAATTACTCTAAGTCCATCAAAATCGGGTTGATAAGATATTTTCCAACTCTCCAATAATTCATATAAAACAGGATATAATTTTTCTTGAGGGGGATTCCAAGGTTTGTGCAGATAATAATCTAACTGAACATCATTAATCGCTTTTATAGCTGCATCAATATCTGAATAGGCTGTTAATAAAACACGCTTTGCATTGGGATAAAATGGTTTTGCCTTTTCTAAAAACTCTACACCCAGCATATCAGGCATTCGTTGATCGACTAAAAAAAGTGCGATTTCTTCGTTTTGTTTTTTAAATTCTTCTAAACTCTCCAATGCTTCATTTGCCGAAGTAGTGCTAATAATTTTGTATTCTTTGCGAAACTCACTACGCAAATCCCTTTCGATAGCTCGTGCTACTTGTGGGTCGTCGTCTATGGAAAAAATGATAGGCTTTTTCATGATATAATTACGAATTATCAATTAAAATTTACGAATGTGATTTGCCAAAAATAAAAAATACTCTTTGCCTTTAATTAGAAACTTAGGAATAATGCTTTATAATTGCAACTATTTGATGTGTACTAATTTAGTCATTTTTTTCAGAATTTAATACAAACATTTTTTTCTTCTGTGAAAAATCTTAATGCCTCATATCCTCCCTCTCGTCCTACACCTGATTGTTTTGCACCACCGAAAGGAGTTCTCAAATCACGCAATAACCACGTATTTATCCAAACAATTCCTGTTTCTAACTGACTTGCTACTCGGTGCGCTCGTGATAAATTTTGTGTCCAAACTGATGCAGAAAGTCCATAAGGTGTAGAATTAGCAAACTCTAAAGCCTCATTTTCATCTTCAAAAGGCATTAGTGTAGTTACTGCTCCAAATATTTCTTCTTGGTTTGTTCGGCAGTACGCTGGAAGCCCTTCAATTACAGTTGGTTCTATAAAAAAACCGTTTTCACATCTTTTTGGAAGGTTTTCTGAAGTTACTTTATTTCCTCCTGTCAAAACAATTCCTCCTTCTTGCTTGGCAAGTTCTATGTAAGACAAAACTTTTTCTTGATGTGCTTTCGAAACTGTTGCACCTTGTTGTGTCGTTTCTTCTAATGGGTCTCCTAGTTGCAGTTGATTTACTTTTTCTACAAATTTTGCTTTGAATTTCTCATAGATTTTACTTTCTATCAAAATTCTAGAACCACAAAGGCAAATTTGTCCTTGATTTGTAAAAGCTGCTTTTACGGCTGTTTGAACTGCTTCTTCCACGTCTGCATCAGCAAAAATTATAGTTGCATTTTTTCCTCCTAACTCTAAAGAGAGTTTTTTGAACATTGGTGCAGCTACCGAGGCTATGGTTTTTCCTGTCTGTGTTCCTCCTGTGAAAGAAATTGCCTTCGTGTCTTGATGAGCTACAATGGCTGCTCCTACTTTTTGTCCATGACCGTGTAAAATATTAAGAACACCAGCAGGAAAATCTATCGCTTCACAAGCCTTTGAGAGTAAATATGCTGTATAAGGAGTAAGTTCAGAAGGTTTGGCAACTACACAATTACCACTGGCAAGAGCAGGGGCAATCTTCCAAGTAAATAAATACAAAGGCAGATTCCAAGGCGAAATACAACCTACAATTCCTAATGGTTGGCGTAATGTATAATTTAAAACGCTTGTAGAAGTATGATAAGCTTCATCGTTGTCATGTAAAATAGCCGTTGCGAAAAATGATAAATTTTTGATAGCACGAGGAATATCTATCGAACGAGAAAGCGAAATTGGTTTTCCGTTGTCTTCTGTTTCTGCTTGTGCAAATTTTTCTATATTTTCTTCTATATAATTAGCTAATTTTAAGAGCCATTTTGAGCGAAATTCAGCACCTTTTGAAGACCATTCTGGAAAAGCAGCTTTTGCAGCTTCCACGGCTAAATTTACATCGTTTTCATCAGAATCAGCAATCAATGAAAAAACTTTTCCTGTTGCTGGATTAACATTTTCGATATATTTATCTAAAAAAGGATTTATAAAATCTCCTCCTATATAGTTGGTTATTTTTTTCATGGTTTATATAATGCTTTTTTGAAGTTGTTTAAGAATATAAGAATACAGACTTTTCCTTAGAATTGGGTTTATAAACTCAATTCTAAGGAAAAATAATCTAGCCTTTGTTGGTGTTTTAGCGAAGCTACACCAATAAATAGACATATAAAACCTATTCTTAAACAACTTCTTTATTAAAAAAAACTCTGCCTTAAGTATCAAAACTTAAAACAGAGTTTGCTTATTACTTATTCAACTCTTCCAAATACTCCATTGCTCTTCTAAGATGTGGAACTACAATTGTTCCTCCTACAAGATTTGCAATTGCCATTGCTTCAATTATTTGTTCGTCAGAAATACCTGCTTCTTTTGCTTTTCCTAAATGGTATTTGACACAATCATCACAACGCAAAACCATCGAACAAGTAAGTCCGATAAGTTCTTTTGTCTTGATGTCCAATGTTCCTTCAGCAAAGGCATTTGTATCTAAATTAAAGATACGTTTCAAAACTTTATTATCAGCAGCCATAATTTTTTCGTTCATTTTGCTGCGATAGGCATTGAATTCTTCTACTTGATTCATCTTTTTTATAGTGGTTGTTTTAGTGAAAAATATTAGAGAATTAACTAACTCTCATTGTTATTAATGTATGTATTTTCCTGTTCTTATTTTGCTTTCTTTCGTGGTCTTCTTGTTCTGTTTCTTCTCTTACGAATTTTTTCTGTGCCAACATCTTTTTTGTTTTCTTTTAGTCTTACATTTCTTTCAAACTCTTCAGCATCAATAATATGATTATCTTGAAGCGTTGTATCTGATGTTTCGCCTTCTGAAAGCCACTCAGAAGGTTTTAAAGATGGAGGAAATTCTTTTTTTGCATTGAGTTTCAAAATTAGATTTACTTCTTCGATAGATAATGCGTGCCATACGTTTTCTGAACTATAACTAAACCACATCAACTTCTTAAAAATATCCGTTTTTTGTAATTGTGCTTCACCTTCTTGTGTACGCAAATACTTCACTTCTGGAATATCTTTAAGAGCGTCTAAATAAGTGTCTAGTTCATAATTCAAGCAACATTTTAACTTTCCACATTGCCCTGAAAGTTTGGATGTATTTAGAGAAAGGTTTTGATAACGTGCAGCTGTTGTGCTTACAGGTTTGAAATCAGTAAGCCACGTCGAACAGCAAAGCTCACGCCCACAAACTCCAATTCCACCCACACGACTGGCTTCTTGACGGAGGCTAATTTGTCGCATTTCGATACGAATTCTGAATTCTGCTGCTAACATTCGGATAAGTTCACGAAAATCAACTCTTGAATCTGCCGAATAATAAAAGGTGGCTTTTGTGCAATCTGCTTGATATTCAACATCAGAAAGTTTCATTCCCAAACTCTGTTGGTTGATAATTTCTCGTGTTCGATACATTGTTGGAAGCTCTCTATTTCTAGCTTCAATGAGTTTGTCTAGGTCTGCTTGTGTAGCCTTTCTTTCAATTTTACAAATGCTTTCATCATCCATTTTGATGCGTTTTTTTCGCATTTGAAGGCGTACTAGCTCACCTTGTAAGGACACATGACCCACATGAAAGCCTCGTTCAACTTCCAATGTTACGGCATCGCCTGTAATTAAATGAAGATTATTTATATTTCTACAAAAGGCTTTTCTGCCTCCTTTAAATTTTACTTCTATAATCTCAAACGGCTTTGTATCAGGGAGTTCCATTTGAGAAAGCCAATCAAAAGAATTTAGACGATTACAACCCGAAGTGCCACAATTTCCATTGCTCTTACAGCCTTTTGGTTCTTCATTTTGTTCATCTAATTCTGTATCTGTTTGTTGTGCATTAGTTGCACATGAATTACAACTCATTTTTATATATATTTTGACGCAAAGAATTAAAATAATTACGAATTACGACCTGCTAAGAAACAATTACGAATTAAAGATTACGAATTACGAATTAAATTTCTGACCACTAGTTAATCATATAATTTATTTAATTTCTATTCCTAAAGCAGCGAAGCTAATTAAAAATTACATAAAATAATTTGCTTCTAATTCGGAATATCAATTTGCGTGGAAATTCTTAGGAAAGTTTTGCATACAACTATATCAAGCGTTGATACTTGAAACAGTTATGTATCAAAATTACAAATTTTTCCCTAATAATTCCTTAAAAATAATATTCTACTGGATTTGTATTCGTTTCACAGGCTATGATTTTTATATCAGAAAACTTTTCTTGAAGAAAATCAACTAATAAATCTTTTGTAAAGACTTCACTTTCATAGTGTCCAATATCACAAATCACAATTTTGTCTTCTGCATCAAAAAACTCGTGGTATTTATAATCTCCTGTAATAAAAAAATCAGCTTTTTGTTTGAGAGCTTCTTTTAAAAGAAAACTTCCTGCACCACCACAGATAGCAATTTTCTTTATTTTTCTATCTTTGAAACTCTTTAAACTAGTATGTTTTATCAAAGGTAAACTCATTTTTGATTTAAGACTGGCTAAAAAGGCTTGTACTGATATTTCTTCTGCAAGTTCGCCTATCATTCCAGCACCTACATTTTGAATTTCATTATTTCCTTTATGAACAATATTGGGCTTGGGGGATAAGATTTGCGTATTTATAAGCCCTATCTTTTCGGCTATTTTTGCATTTACTCCATCTTGAATATTATCCAAATTGGTATGAATAGCATAAATTCCGATACCTTCTTGAATAGCTTTAATAATCGTTCTTTCAATATAATTTTTTCCTGTAAGACTTTTCAAGCCTCTAAAAATAATAGGGTGATGTGCCACAATTAGATTGCAGTTTTTTGCCTTTGCTTCTTCGATGACTGATTCAATTGTATCTAAAGAAACCAAAATACCTGTGATTTCAGTAGTTGGATTTCCTACTAAAAGTCCAGAATTATCATAGGATTCTTGAAAGTTTAGAGGAGCGATAGATTCTAAATAAGAAGTAATTTGAGAAAAAGTATAAGTCATTTTTTGATGTATTTGTTTCGTTTGTAGTATAGAATAAGTACCATGCAACACAAATTGCTTTATATTTACTTTCAGTTCTAGAGAACTAAATGAACAAAATATGCAACATAAAATACTATAAAACTTATGTTACACGGCAATAGGCTTAGAGTATTAATAGTTATGTTATAAAATTACCATTTATTTTATCGTAATTATTGATGTCGCTGTGCTAAGATACCAATAATGATATACTCAAACTTAATTAGGTTTAGAATTTTGTAAAAATAGTGTTATTTTTATTTTATGAAATCATTTTTAAGTCAGATACCCATATAGAACTGGAAAAACTTCAACACAGCACTTCAAACAATAAGAAACAGTACATAAAAGTTACTTTAAATAAACGTCAAAATGAATATCAAAATTCTAATCATTTTTCTATTTACTTGTTTTTCTTTTTGTTTTGCGAAAGCCCAAATAGATTCTACAAAAACAAGTTTGTATCTACAATGTGCAAATGAAATTTTCATTAATTATCCAAAAGATATAGATACTACAAAAATTACTTTTGAAGTAAAGGGAGGAGGAATAATAATAAATTCAGTTTCTAAAATTATTCTTATTCCTCATTCTGCCAAATCTACTTTACAAGTTTTGTATAATGGAAAAGAGCTTTTTAGTAGAAAATACAATATAAAAATAGTTCCTAAACCAGAAATCAAGTGTATTTTTACAAAGGATAAATTTCCTAGAAGGTTGCGAGTGGATGTAATTCCAGATAAAAATTTTCTTGAAAATTGTCCTTTAGACGCTCGTTATTCAATTGACTTTACAGCAATTTTAGTAAAAAATAATGAAGTAGTTATGAATGATTTATTTACAGAAAAAAAACAACAACTTACTCAACAAGAGTGGTTTGCAATAAGAGAATTATTTAAGCAAGACCCAACTGCGAACTGGAGAATAATCATTGATAGATTTACTCCAAAACAAATGAATTTTACAGGAAGTATTTATCGCATGTGCTATCCTGCAGTTTATACTTATGATTATACTCTAAAATCTTTTGAAAGATAAATTCTAAAACCCTTCAAAGAGCTTATTCACAGTTTTATTCTTTATCTTTAAAAATAACGATTTTCTCACTTAACTAACTACTTATGAAAGCTATTAATTTGTATTCTGTGTTCTTTCTATTGCTGCTTATTTTTTCAAGTGGCTTATTATTTTCTTGTGGAGGAACTGAGCAAAAAGAAGCTACTGAAAGTAATGAAACTGATTCTGTAGCAGTAGAAGCCGAACAAGTTGTTGAAACAACTAATCCATCAGAAGAATACCAAACTTTTGTGTCTGCTTTAGACACAACACAGATGAGTTCTTCCAAACAAGCTGCTGAAAAATTTCAAGAGTTGTACGCAAGTGCTACTCCAAAACAAGCTGATGAAGGTTTTCTGATTTTTGATAAACTATATAATTCTCTTGCCTATAATTTAGATGAACAGCATTATAAAAAGAGTTCTGAAAGTGGTGAATATGACAAATACGACCAAATTGCAGGAATATATAATGGTTATAATGATGGAAAAGATGCATCATCTGAAATGATGTCTTACCATAACGAACTTGCCAATCACGGTTTCGGGATCGGAATGGTAGAAGGTTCTACTTATATTCTTCAAAACAGAGATTTTTTGAAAGGTTATTTTTATGATAAAGTTTCTGAACCAATGAAAGAGTATTTGATTCAGAAAAATAAAGAAGCAAAAGAAATTTTTGCAAGTGATGGAGGTTTGATTATTTCTCCGACTCGTTTGGCAGAACGTGTTATTTGGGCAGAGAATTTTATAAAAGAAAATCCTGATTTTTATCCTAAATTAATGAAAGAACTGAAATGGTCTAAAAAATCGTATCTAACCTATCTTTTGGAAGGAATGGACAATACGCCACTTTTTGATTATCAAACAAAAGAAATTACACAAGATTTTGCAGAAGCCTATCAGACAGTTACGAGCAGTTATTCAGATACAGAAACGGCTGCTATCATAAAACCTTATTATGAAGCTATCAAAAATAATAACACAGACAAACAAAAGGAGTTGATAGAAAAATATCAAGACGAGGATAAAATTTATAAAAATGAGTATTAATTTTGAAATTGTTGCTAATAACTGGTTTATGTGTCGACACTTGAACCAGTTATTACTAAGAAAACGTGAACTCGGGATTATACCTGCTGATTGTCAAATAGTTAGCCTGTTCTTTTTAATCTTCGGTGCTGCCCTTTCGGGCTGACCTTGATTAAAAGTAGGTCAGTCTCGTTAGAGCAGACCGAAAGTAGCTTTCCTAGTAGATAGAGAGATATTTCAGACTATTTTTAATACCGAGTTGTTAAGAAAGGCTTTTCTTAAATGCTTCAAAAAGCTCTAAAAGTCGAATATCTCCACTTGTAGAAGCTAATGGTTCGGCTGCTACATCTCTTGAAAATGTTGGGCGATATAGATAACCTCCTGTAACACTATCCTTCCTCTCATAAAAATAAATACTAGGAATATTATTCGTATAAGTGTTTTTATCAAAAAATAAAGGCGAAAGATTGAGAATTTCGCTTTCTAAATTGGTTTGTTTGGTAATACAAACGGAATGACTATCCGTATAAAAATTGAGAGGTTCTTTTTTGATTTGTCCAGATTGATTAGTATCAGCATAAAGATGATTCAAGGAATGAACAAAATTAGCTTCGCTATTTTTGAGTTTGATAACACGAATACTTCGGATAGAAATAAGTTCGTAAGTAGTCAGAAAAGCTAATTGTTCTAAAATAACAGTCAAATTATTTTCAGCTTCCAAACATTGGTTTTCTATCGTTTCATTATTCCATGTGGTAGCTTGTGTACGCCAGTTTTGATACAAACTTTCTAACGAATAATAGGCTGTTTTGAATTTTTCTTCCTCCAATTCTTTTTTCCATTCTTTAAGCTCTGAAATATAAGGTGTTCTGTTATTTTGTGAAAATAATTCCAAAATTTCTTCTATCAAAGGCAAATAGATGGAAGGCGTAGGATTATTTATTTCCTTAAAAAGAGAACTGAAAGTAGTAGAAATTGACGTTTGATTTTTGAATTTCTCGTCCCAAAGTTCTGCCAAAAGAAGGTAAGCGACATAACGCATGGTAGCAAAATAAGTACGCAAAATTTGATTAATTCTACCTAAATTTCTTTCCTGTTCGGCAGGAGAAGGAGCAAAAAGACGTTTGAGTTCTTCAGCAATAAATAAAGGAAAATATCGAACAACTTGATTGGCTCTTTGTGTCAATTGAAGGTTTTCAGTATAATTTGTATCTCCTTCATCATCTTCAAAATAAGAACTCAGTTCATCATCAGCAAATGGGTTTTCGATTTCTAACTCATTTTCTTCTACAACCGTTCCGATTTGTAAATTTCTATACTTAGCAACAGCATAAAAAACAGGCAAAATAATATTTCGGTTAAGCTGTGTAGAAGGGACAACTGTATTCGAATTATTTTTAGCAAAAATAAGTTCTTGAACTAAATTTGTATTGGCTTGGCGAGGCTGAGGAAATCCCTTTGAAGTCAAGTTTTTTTCTAATTGAAGATAAATATCACGAAGCGCAAGTTCTGTTTTGCGAATATTAATTCCATTTTCTAAGATATTTATAAATTCATTTGTAAAAGCTGAGTATTCTTCTGCTGGAGGATATTTTGAAGGTGTGTTTTTCTTAGAAGAAGCCAAAACATAAAAGTTTGTCTTTCGAAACTGCTCAAAGGCTTTTTCACTAAAACAAGCATCTAAAACCAAAACAACTAACAACCTCTCCTTCTGAATCACTCTATTAATAGCATCAATCGAAACACCTGTAAAAAAAATATCTTCAACTTTACTTTCACTCGTACTCAAATAAAGATTAAAATCATCATCCAAAATTCCGTGTCCAGAATAATAAATAACTAAACTTTTTTGTGCGTTTTGAGCAGCTGTTTTGATTACTCGCAGTATTTCTTGAGGTTGAGCTGCATTATGAAGTGTCGTGATGTTCTCCTTGTTTATTCCAACAGTAGGCGAGGCAAATACTCTTTCAAGTTTGTCGACGTTTGTTTTGGCAGCAGCAAGGTCATGCAACGACTCATCAGCAGTATAACTACTGATACCTATCAATACGGCTTGTGTCTTTGCTGCGTCTATTAACCTCATGAAATAAAGTAAGAATTTAGAATTAAATAAAATGAGAAATTAGAATTAAAATAGAATTCACTCTCTATGCTTCCCTTTGTACTGTTTAATAAAAAAATTATTTCAAAAGAGAGGAAAGGTCTCTAATAAGCTCTGCCGATTGGTCATCAAGTTGTTTGGCATTTACTTTTAGTTTTGTTCCGTCTGGTTTTTCTAGTTCCACGGTTATTTCTTCTCCCCTTTTGGTTTGTCCTTTTTGAGTAAACCAAGTTTGAAGAGCTTTTACTAGTTGAACTACGGCAGGTGCGCCCAAAACAACAGCCAAAGTAGCTTCCATTGCTCCTCCTGCTTCGTCTTCTTTTAATGCTGCACGTTCTTGATTTATTTTTTGATAATCTAAATCTTCGTCATTTTCTAACCAGTTTTTTAGATTTTTGGCTTCTTTACTACTTTCTTCGTCTGCCAAAACGTGGATTTTTAATGTATTCATGTGCTAGACTGTTCTTGATAAAAAATGAATAAAGTATCTTATAAATCTAATTCTATTGTAGAAAAAGGATTTAAAACGCAATATATGAAAAAAACAAGTGCAATAATAAGCTATTTTGATAAAAGAGAGGTATAAAAAAATCAAAACACTATAAATTATTAAAAACAACAAAAACAATAATAAAATAGTTGATAATCTTGAACTAATATGAGCAACCATTTTTTCTGAAATACGTTACCTTGCTCAATTGTCTGAATCAAGTAAGAAAAGTATTACTACATCATTCTTACTAATCTTCTATTAGATAAAAATTTAGAAACAGAATTAACCTTTGTGCTTTTTCACTTAATAAAATACCCTTATGTCTCAACGCTTAGAAACAGGTCAGTTAGCCCCTTTATTTTCTCTTAATGATGTCTATGATAGAGAAATTAATCTGTCTGACTACAAAAATAAAGGCAAAAAAATATTAGTTTCTTTTCTTAGAAATGTAACTTGTCCCTTTTGTAATTTTAGACTTCATCAACTTACCACTAAAAATGATGAGTGGAAAGACCGATTGGAAATGATTTTCTTTTTAGAAGCAAAGAAAAGCGTAATTCTGCGAAGTTCATTTCATCAAGGAATTTCCCCAATTCCAATTATTTCAGATTTTGAAAGAGAAACTTATGAGCGATATGGCACAGAAGTTTCTACTGAAAAGTTCAATATTACAATGAATTCGAAAGAGCAAATGGCTGTCTGCACAGAGTTAGTAGAAAAAGGCTTTCAGATAGATTCTGGAGAACTTATACTTCATACTGTACCTGCTGATTTCCTTTTAGATGAGAATTTGAACATTATAAAATCACATTATGGAGAAGATGTGCAAGATTATTTACCTTTTCACGAAATAGAAGCAGCTTTATAAAAACTAAATTATTTTCACTCAATAAAATACCCTTATGTCTCAACGCTTAGAAACAGGTCAGTTAGCCCCTTTATTTTCTCTGACTGATATTTATGATAGAGAAATTGATTTATCAGCTTATAAAAATAAAGGCAAAAAAATATTAATTTCTTTTTTTAGAAATGTAGCTTGTCCATTTTGTAATTTTAGAATCCATCAACTTACAGCCAAAAATGACCAATGGAAAGATGATTTGGAAATGATTTTCTTTTTAGAGGCAAAAAAAGAAGTTGTCTTGCGTAGTTCTTTTCATCAAGGCGTTTCTCCCATTCCAATTATTGCAGATTTTGGTAGAGCAACGTATCGAAAATATGGTACAGAAGTTTCTGCTGAAAAGTTTAATGCTACTATTAATTCGAAAGAACAAATGGCTGTTCATTCCAAATTAGTAGAAAAAGGATATGAGATAAACTCTGGAGAGACCATGATTCATTCAATTCCAGCTGATTTTCTATTAGATGAGAATCTAAATATTATAAAGGCATATTATGGAAAGGATATTCCAGACCATTTACCATTTAATGAAATAGAAGAAGTTGTGTTTGGAAAGAAATAACTTTTAAAAATCCAAAAGCTAAATCAAATATTTAACTTTTGGATTTTTTTGCTTCCTCCTCCTCTGCTTTTCTGTCAGCATTAAGCTGCATGATGAGATGTGTAAAAGTAGCCCCCAGACCAAGTAAAATAAGAATAATTGTGAAAAGTGGAAAGCTAAATTCTAATTTTTTATCTAACCAGTTTCCTCCAAATCCTCCCAAAAGTACAGAGCCTATCATCTCCATTCCAATACTAGAATATTTAATGTATTTATTAGAGCCTTTTTTCAGAGCTTCTTCTCTTTTCTTAGAAGCAACATTTATTTTGTCGATATAAGAATTTTTAAAAGTAGGAGTTAGCTCTACTTTGGTCAAGGGAAGGTCAGTATTCTGTACAGTATCAAAATCTTTATTTTGTAACTGCTCATTATCAAAACGAAGTTCTTCAAATGAATCTTTTTCTACCAGTTGCTCTAGCTCTTCTTTGACATTTTGCTCAAAGTTAGATTCTATTTTATTGAGTTTTTCCTCAAGCTCTTTATAGAGTTTATCCTCCAAATTATCTTGATGTTGCGAGTTCTCGTTCTTTTGGTTTGCCATTTAATACGGATTTAGGAGTACCATTCAAAGCAGAGTTAGATAAAGAAGTTGTTGCTTTCGGTGCTTCTCCTACTTTACACTGTCCGTTTATTTTAGCACCTGGTTCGGTTATCATACGTAAAGCAGAAACATCACCATTAATTACAGCATTTGCTTTCAAGATAAGTAGTTCAGCTATAAAAATATTTCCAGTAACTTCTCCTTCTATTTCTGCATTGCTAGAGGCAAGATTTCCCTTTAAGTTAGAGCCACTACCCAAGGCAACTTTAGATTTTGAAGTAATATTTCCATTTATTTCTCCATCAATTCTAATATTTCCTTGTGTGATTAAATCACCTATAATTTTAGTGCCTTTACCTATAATATTATTTGCTTCTACTTCTGATGAGCTTACTGTTTGTTTTTTTGATTGGAACATAGCCATAGTTATTTTTTTGTTATCTCAATAAACTTTTTTATTAAAAATAGATTCTACTATTTCGTAATAATCGGTTTTATATAAATTTTATAATCTCATTTTGATAGGATAGTGTCATTATTATTACAAATGTAATTAAACCTAATTATTTTTCTGCAATAAGGATAGTAAATTCTGCTTATAATGTATGATAGAAAGAAGTTTTGCTAATAGCATAGCCTATTTTTTATCTAAAGTAGAATTATTAAAAAGCAATTTCAAACTTTTCTTTTAAAAATACAAATAATTTTTCTATAGAAAAGAATATATTTGAAATTTTGCTTTGGAGAGACCAAAAACTAAAAAAGCCTTTTGCAGAAAACGCAAAAGACTTTATAAAATTGTATTATTGAAATATTTAATATGCTATTTGAAATGTTTTCTTTCCGACTTTTTAGTTAATAATTCTTGGTTTTAGTTTTGTTCCTATCCTCAAACCAACTGAAACATCCATAGAAACCAGTTTGTACTGCTTCTCTAAGTCTAAAAAACCAATATCAAAGTTATTCCAACTACCAAAAGGTTCTGGACGTTTATCGATGGGTTTGTTTGAAATAAATCTCACTCCTGCGCCAAAATAAAAATTGCTCGTCCATGTTTTGGCAAATTTTCCTTTCCAACCCCTCACGTATTGTACTCCTACTGAACGCCTTCTGGTTCTATAATCTGAATCGTAACTAGCTCCTCCGACCGTCCAGCTCTGTGAAGCTTGGTCAAAAAAGTATTCATCATAAACTACTTGTTGTTCTTTATAATTCATATTTCGAAACATAAACTTTATGCCATGGTAAGATGCTTTTTGAGGATTGTTTTTATCATAAAAACGTATTTCAGGTTTCAAGACATAACTCACATAGTTAGAATGTGGTAAGGCAATTTCGTTACCAAGGCTTCTTTCTTTTCTCAAGTTTAAGATATACCCCACATCTGTATAAACAGATATTTTATCTTTGAGGAAATATTCTGTCCCAAAATAAATTGTAGCGAAAGGCTCTAAAAGTGCAATAGGAGAGAGATAGAAATCCATATCTCCTTTTTTATAATCTGGATAAATAAATTCTTTTTTGATTTTCCTTTTAACAATCATTGTATCGTATTCATAATTATCTTCCACATCATCAACTTGAGCTAATACAGAAGTTTTAACAAATAAGAAAGAAATTACTAAAACACAGAATAAAAAATAAGGATTTTTTTTGTAAATAATGAGTTCCATAATATACATTTGCGCTAAAATTTTAAAGTTATAACTAATTCATTATCTCTACGAAGGTATATTATATTTTGTCGCATTTTTATAAAAAAAAACAAAAAATCAGTTAGTGTTTTTTATCCAATCTATAGCGTCTTCTTCGCTTTCAAAATATTCTAATTTTACTTGTATGTTTGCTTTTTCAATCACACCTACAATTACATTTACCATATTGTTTTGAAATTTTGTTTGAGGCTTTACCATTGCAACTACTGCATTTTTATTTGTTGCAGTATAAAATTTAGGTGCAAAATAAGAAGCAAACCAACTACGAGCAGAAAACGGAACAGAAAGGGGAGCTGAATCATTATCTACTACTGAAAGAATAAGTTTTGTATAAGAGTTTGTTTCATATTCTTCTAATATGGAAGAATAGGCTGCTTTATACTCTTGTTCACTTACCTTTTTTTGTAAGCGAATGAGATAATAATTAGATTCATTATCAATATAAGAATTGGCGCAATCATTAGCACTTTGATAGAGTAAATCCATAGTTATAGAATAGTTGAGAAGTTATATTAAGAGAGAAAGTTAGATATTTTGTCGTTAGGGATAGAAAATATACGAAAAAATAAATCAATTACAGAGATTCTATTAAAAAGCAAATTAAATTTTTAATCTTTTCTAAGATAGAAACCTTTTTTTTAGTAGTTTTGAAATTGCTTTACAAAGTTCGAATTTTTAGCTCACTTTTTTGCCTTTTAATCTCTTTATGGAAAGTATTTTTTTATACAAAGAAAACGACCCACTAATTTTTACGAAAGTATTATTTTGGTTTTTCTTTGCGTCCGTACTCTTCATTTATCAGTTTGCAAAAGATAAACAGATTGCCAGAACATCATTTTTGGCTCTTTTTAGTCTGTATTTTTATTACCTTTCAAGTGGTTGGTTTTTTCTTCTACTTATTTTTTCAACAATAGTAGATTATTTTATAGGAGAGGGAATTTTTAAAAGTGAAGATGAAAAACACCGAAAACTACTTGTTACGCTTAGTGTAGTTATTAATTTATCTGTTTTAGCCTACTTTAAATATACTTTTTTCTTCGTAGAATCACTCAATACAACCTCTGAATGGCTTTTGGGTACGTCATGGGATATTGCCAAAACAGATTATTTGGGTTATTTTCTCAACCTTTTAGTAGGAAAGCCTTATTTTGACACAACTTCTATTTTTCTTCCTGTTGGTATTTCATTTTATACGTTTCAGACGATTAGTTATTCTATTGATATTTATAGAAGGCAGCTAGAACCTGTCAAGAACATAGTAGATTTTGGTTTTTATGTGAGCTTTTTTCCTCAACTTGTTGCAGGACCTATTGTGAGAGCATCCGAATTTGTTCCTCAAATCTATCAAAAATATAAACTTTCAAGTACAGAATATAATGAAGCTATTTTTCTGATTATCAATGGACTGGTAAAAAAGATGTTGATTTCAGATTATATTTCTGCTAATTACGTCGATAGAGTTTTTGCCGAACCATTTCAATACACAGGTTTTGAGAATTTAATGGCTGTTTATGGTTATGCCATTCAGATTTATTGTGATTTTTCTGGTTATACAGATATTGCGATTGGTGTAGCTCTGCTTTTAGGCTTCCGTTTGCCTATTAATTTCAACTCTCCTTATAAGTCGGTTAGTATTACTGATTTTTGGCGCAGATGGCATATTTCACTTTCCTCTTGGCTTAGAGATTACCTTTATATTCCACTTGGAGGAAACAGAAAAGGAAAAGTAAGAACATACGTAAATCTGTTTCTGACAATGCTTTTGGGTGGGCTTTGGCACGGAAATGCTTGGCGTTTTGTAATTTGGGGTGCGCTTCATGGAGTAGCTTTAGCTGTTCATAAACTTTGGCTTACTTTTGTAGATATTCCAGAATCTTGGCAAAAATCAAAGATTTATAATTTGATAATGCTAATCATTACCTTTCATTTTGTCTGTTTTTGTTGGATGTATTTTCGTGCTGCCGATGTGGCAACTGTACACTTAATGTTGGAGCAGGTTTTCTACAAGTTTGAATTTGCAGGAATTTTTGAAAGGATTGCAGCATATAAGACCATTTATGCCGTAATGCTTTTAGGTTTTGTAGTCCATTGGTTGCCAGAAGATATAAAAACAGCTACACGAACTACCTTTGCAGACCTTCCAGATGTCATAAAAGCAATTATTATTGTAGCTATTATTTTGCTTCTCTTTCAGTTTCAAACAGCAGGGATTCAGCCGTTTATTTATTTTCAGTTTTAGTTTTTTACAAATGAGAATATTCATTGGTCTATTTTTTTTAATACTAACTTTTTCTTGTGTTTCTAAGTATAGAAGAAGTAATATCCAATATCTAACTCCTGTTAAGAATATAAAAGCCAATAATGAAAAACTTTATCAATGGGAAGAGTATGGTACATACTTTAAGTTTATTTTACAGGTTGATTCTAATTTTAGATTTGTAAAAGGCTCTTACTATGATTGTACAAGCCAATTTCGGTGTGAATCAAATGGTACATACCAAATAAAAAAAGATTCAATTCTGTTGAGTTTTGGAAAAGCAAAAGGAAGAAAAGAAAATGGTTTCGTTGATTTTTTCTCTGATACAACAATGACACTACCTTTTTTAGAATGTGAAATAAAACTTTTAGGGCTAGAATTGAAAAACGAAGCCTGTGATTGAATTCAATAAAATTATGTATTCAATCCTGCCTTTTATCATATAAATCACTCGCTAATCAAACAAGCGTATTTTCTACCTCACTCTACTCATTTTTTGGATTTATAGTTGCATTTTGCTTCTCGTTCTTTACGGTTGGCATAAAAAGGGTGTTTTTGATATTGTCGTTGGTAAGGACACCAACAAGGGCAAGAGAGAGCAGAATAAAATTCGTTTTTCAGTCTTAATTCCTGTCCGAAATGAAGCTCAAAATATTGAAAACCTATTAAATGATTTGGCTTTACAAGATTTGGATAAAGATAACTTTGAAGTTTTAGTTTTAGATGATAATTCTGATGATGATACAGCACAAATTGTAAGCAAATTAATCCCAAAAATGCCGTATTCTTTACAACTTATTTCTGTTCCTAAAGCTAATTCTGCACACAAAAAACGAGCAATTACCTTAGGAGTATCAAAAGCAAAGTTTGAATATATTATTACAACAGATGGCGATTGTAGAGTGCTAAAAACGTGGCTTTCTACCTTTTCAAACTTTATCAATTATAAAAAAAGAAACAATCAAGAAGCTTTATTTATCGCTGGTGCTGTTCGTCTAAATCATAAAAGAGATTTTTTTGCAGCTTTACAGGCTTCCGAATTTGCTACATTAATTGGTTGTGGAGGTGCTGCGCTTAATTTAGGTTTTCCATTTACTTGCAATGGTGCAAATATGGCATATTCCAAACAACTTTTTGAAGAATTAGGAGGTTATGAAAACCAATTAAATCTGAAAGGCAAAGCAAAAGAATACAGTGAAAATGGAATCAGTAATAACGGTTATCAAATTTCGTCTGGAGATGATGAGTTTTTGCTACATAAATTTCATAAAATCTATCCTAAGAATATTTTTTTCTTAAAATCAGATAAAGCAATCGTCGAAACAGAAGCTACTCCAAACTGGAAACAGTTTTATAATCAGCGCAAACGTTGGGCAAGTAAATGGAATCAACATAAAAAAATAAGTCATGCAGCAATTAGTGTTTTTGTTTTTTTAGTTCAAGTTTTTACTTTAATGTTATTTGTTTTTATTGCTTTTGATATAGTAAATGATGATTATTTCTTGATAAATTCAGAATTGAAAAAATATCTTTATCTTAGTTTTTTTATTAAAATGAGCATAGAATTTTTATTTTTATATTCTGTTTTACGATTTTTAAGGCAATTAAAAGCTATTTTTACGTTACCTTTTTGGTGGATATTTTATAGTTTATACGCTATTTTCTTTGGAGTTGTAGCACAGAAAAAAGGTTATAGTTGGAAAGGTAGAAAAACTCAATAAACAGAAAAAAGGTAAGTAACAATCGTTTATTTTCAATAAGAATAGTTTTTATGTATCTTTCTTAGTAAATTAGTCGCTTAAAGCAATTTCTGTTAATGGATAAAAAAAGATTAACAAATTATCCATTTTCAATTAGCTTCGCAGAGCCTCGCTGCTTTGGCAGGTATCCATTTTCAATTAGCATTGCATTCGTTTATTTTTCTAAATGGCATCAGAATTTGAGCATATATCACCTTCATTACAAATACGCAAACGCCTATTAAAACACAAACCAGCTATGTTTGGGCTTTTTGTGATTTTGTTTGCTGTCTTTGTAGCTCTTGCAGGACATACAATTATGCCTGACAAAACCCCTAATGCAAATGATGGAGCAGTACAGATAGGAAAAGAATTGCCTGTTTTTGAGACTAAAATATTAAAGTTTAGAAAACGTATTTCTACCGAACATACAGGTTTTTTTGAAAGTATTTATAATGGAGATGAAACAGATTACACCATTACTCCAATAGACACTTTCAGAATTGTAGGAGATACAGTATTTTTTAAAGTACATGGAAGAGAAGAAAAAGAACTTTCCTATTCACTTATTTATGCCACCAAACCTGTTTTTTCAGGTACTTCTGGTTTGCTTTCAGATGATTCTCTTAATTATAATTATCAAATAAGTGGGGATACTGTTCGATATGTGGATATCCAAAAAAGAGTTAGAACGACTACACTCTTTGAGCTTTCCGAAGAATTTCAAAAAGAAAATATAGAAACTCGCACATATTGGCTAGGAACTGACCGTTCAGGGCGAGATATTTTGAGCCGTCTAATGTATGGAACACGAATTTCTCTTACTATTGGAGCAATTGCTGTTTTGATTTCACTTGTTTTGGGTGTGAGTTTGGGAGCAATTTCTGGTTATTTTGGTGGTTGGATAGATAGTGTTATTCATTGGTTTATGACTGTTGTGTGGTCTATTCCTAGTATTATGTTAGTCATTGCCATTACGATTGTGCTTCAAAGTAAAGGTATTTGGGTTGCCTTTGTAGCTGTTGGTCTGACGATGTGGGTAGAAATTGCTCGTATTGTGAGAGGAAAAATCAAAACAATTAAAAGAAAGCCATTTATCGAAGCTACACATGCCTTCGGAATGAGTCATTGGAGAATTATTTTCAGACATATTTTACCTAATATGCTAGGAGAAATTGTAGTAGTTACGACTTCAAACTTTGCTGCAGCTATTTTGATAGAAGCAGGTTTAAGCTTTTTGGGATTGGGTGTTCAGCCTCCCACACCTTCTTGGGGAATGATGGTTTCAGAAGGATATTCGGTTATCGGAACAAGTAATAGTTGGCATTTGATTGTTTTCCCAAGTCTTTGTATCAGTATTCTTGTTCTTGCCTTTAATCTTTTAGGAAATGGTCTGCGTGATGCTTACGACCCAAATACTAGGAGTTGATAACATCACTTAACGAAAATAGAAAAGCCTTCAAAACTACTTTAGATGTTTTGAAGGCTTTTCTGTTTTATGATATAAACTTTGACTAAATTACGGCTTTCCTTTATATGGAGATGCATTATAATACTTCATTGCTTCTGGCAGCCATCTTCTAAGGTTATTTATTCTTGTACTTGAGTGTGGGTGAGTAGATAAAAATTCTGGTGGTGCTTGTCCTCCTGACTGTGCAGACATGCGTTGCCAAAAAGCAGTTGATTCAGATGGGTTATATCCTGCCATTGCCATAAAAATAATTCCCAAACGGTCGGCTTCTGATTCTTGGTCTCTTGAAAACTTCAAAAGCCCTACTTGCGTTCCCATTCCAGCAGCCTGTAAAATTAACTGTTTGGCAAGTGTTGGTTTTTGATTCATGAAGGCAGCTCCCAAAGACAAAACCCCTTGTGCAGCCATTCCTTGACTCATTCGTTCATTACCATGATTGGCAACAGCGTGAGCAACTTCATGTCCCATTACCACACCAACACCTGTTGGTGTTTGGCAAATAGGCATAATCCCAGTATGAAAAATTACTTTCCCCCCCGGCATACAAGATGCATTTGCAGAAGGTTCTTCTACCAAATTATATTCCCACTTAAAACCTTTGGTTATTTGAGATTGATTATTGTCTTTTAAATATTTTTCTACGGCATATTGAATTCGCAGTCCTACATTTTGTACAGTTTGAGCATCTTTTGTGCCTTTTACTACTTTTTGCTGACTAAGCATTTCATTATAAGCCTGAAAACTCATTTGATGGATTTCAGAAGCAGGAAGCAGAATGAGCTGCTTTCGCCCTGTTAGTGGTGCAGTAGCACAAGCTGTTACAAAATAAAATAAAATGATAAATGATAAATAAGATATTTTTTTCATTAAAAATAGAGTTTAAAAAGTAAATTAAAAATAAATGCAAAGTTAAGCGTATTTGTAAAAATAAGTTATAAAGTTGATAAAACTTGTTTGTTACTTTCAAAACACGTTTTTTTGCATAAAGTTTTGAGAAAATTATTCAATGCAAAATACGAATAAGATAAAGTAAAAAATAATGCCATTAAATTACGAATCCTTTTTTATTGATTTAAAAACAGAACAAAATGACGTTCTACACCTAAAAAGAATTTATAAAGAAGGGTTAAAAGACGATGAACTCAAAAAATTACCTTCTATTTTACTCATTCATGGAAGCGTCGAAAATGGGCGTATTTTTTATTCTATTAATAGAAAAGGGTTTGGGAGTTATTTGTCTCAAAACGGTTTTGATGTTTTTGTAGCAGATTTGAGAGGAAAAGGTGAAAGTACACCAAAAGTAAATTCTACATCTAATTTCGGTCAAACAGAATATATTTTAGAAGACTTACCTGCTTTTGCAAATAAAGTCAGAGAAATAAAAGGACAATTTCCAACGTATTGGGCTGCTCATTCGTGGGGTGGTGTAATGATTCCTCCTTTTATGCTTCGGTTTCCACAAATTGCAGAAGCTACAAAAAAAATGGTGTTTTTTGGGAGTAAAAGAAGAATAAGAACAAAGGGAATAGAAAGATTATTAAAAATAGACTTAGTTTGGAATCTCATCGGTAAAATTTCTAGTAGCACGTTAGGATATTTTCCAAATACAAAATTCAGTTTTGGAACAGACAATGAAACTAAAGGCTTTATAAAAGAATCTAATAAATGGATTTATGAAGATAATTGGATTTGTAAAGATAAATTTGATTATCAAAGCAGCTTTCAAGATTTAAAACAAAAAAATAGATACTTTCCTCCTACGCTTCATATTGCAGCAGCAAAAGATACTATTTTAGGAAATCCAAATGATGTAAAATTATTGATGGAAGAAATAGATAATGATAAAGATGAGTTTTGGCTTTTGTCAAAATCAAATCAGAATCTACATGATTATGACCATAATAATATGCTTACTCATAAAGACGCAATAAATGACCATTTTCCAAAGATTTTGGAATGGTTAATAAACTAATAAAAATACGTATTTTTGAATTGAATAATCTAAATAGAAAAAATCAAGAAACAATAACATAAAAAATGAATTCACAAACAGAAGAAAATTACTTAAAGGCTCTCTTCAAACTTGCTTCACAAGAAAATGAGATAAGCCTGTCTGAATTAAGTAAAAAGCTTTCTGTCAGTACGCCCACAGCAAACAGTATGATTAAGCGTTTGCACGAAAAAGAATTTGTTATTTACGAAAAATATAAACCTATAAAACTAACGCAGAAGGGAAAAACTACGGCTGCACTGATTGTCAGAAAACACCGACTTACAGAAATGTTTTTGGTAGAAAAAATGGGTTTTGGGTGGGAAAAAGTTCATGCTATTGCCGAACAAATAGAACATATCAAGTCGCCTATATTTTTTGACAAAATGGATGAGCTGTTGGGTTACCCTAATATTGACCCACATGGTTCGCCTATTCCTAATAAAGAAGGACTAATAGAAAATAAAGTTAATTCGGAACTAAAACTGAGTGATTGTAATCAAGGAGATAGAGTTAAGCTTGTAGCTGTTTCAGAATCTTCACTAGAGTTTTTACAGTTTTTGAATAGTCGTAAAATTAGCCTTGGTTTAGAATTAGAAATTTTGGAAATAGAAAAGTATGACGGAACGATGAAAGTTCTTTTTTTAGAAAATAATAATGAAGAAGTTCTCAGTAAGATAGTTTGTGAGAAACTTTGTGTTTCACAATAAGGAAATTGATTTTTTATGTAAATGAAAAAGCCTTTTAGTAGAGATACTAAAAGGCTTTTTTGACTTATTATGGAGAGTTTATTCCTTAATAACTTTCAAAATAGAAGAAGAAGTTTTACTAACTATTTTTAATACATATAATCCATTTGGATATTTACCCAATCTGAACAGTAAAGTATTATTTGATTGAGTATTTACTGTTCTTCGTTCTAGCTCTTTACCAATAGCATTTACTAAAATAACCTCTACCTCCATTTCATTTCTAAATTCTTGCCCCCCTAAATAAAGTGTAAACTCATCATTAGTTGGGTTAGGGTATAAAGTAGTAGTTTGTTTTTCTGTAAAATCACTATCAGAAAGTTTTGCCGAAACTATCTTTGTGAAAGTGAAATCACCATTGGTATCTACTTGTTTGAGCTTATAGTAATAGGTTACATTTGGTCTTACTTCTACGTCTAAGAAGTTATAATTTTGTCTTGTTTGCGATTGTCCTTTACCCTTTACAAAACCAATCTTTACAAACTCCCCATCTTCTTCCGCTCTAAATACTTCAAAGCCATGATTATCTTTTTCTTGTAGGGTTGCCCATTCTACTAAGATGGCATTTTCGGTAGGTTTAGCAGAGATAAACAACAGTTCAATAGGAAGTAATGTAATATCCTGTGATTGTGCTGTTGCAAAAGAACCCATATTTCCACTAAAACCACCTCTTCCAGTTAATTGTGGGGAGTTAGCAATACAAAATCCATTAGGAATAGTCCAAGGTGGTGTAACTAACTGCATTACTGTAGTAGAAGCACCGACATAATTTCCATAATCTCTATTGAATAGATACATTTGATAATCTGCATTTACTGGCAAAGGATTATCACTCGCATCAAAAGAAGAAAAATTCCATTTACCATTATCTAAAGCAGGGTCAGTATCAAAATCTGCATTACAAATATTAGTTTGTCCTGTTGGTGGTGGTACAGTAGTATATTGTTGAAATCCAGCAGTAACATTATCTACTGAACTAGCTTGATTAAAATTAACATCAGCTCTCTGGTAAGTAAATGTTGGAACTGGACATTGAATAGTACGAGATTGTATCGTTCTTGTAGCTGCACCATTTATATTTGCATCCTCAAAGTTGTAATATGCTCTAAGGTTATTAGCTTGAGGGCATTGTAATGCGTTTGCAGCACATCCTTGAGTAAAAGATTCTTGTATCTGTGCCTCAGTACGTACTTCTGACCATATTTTGAGTTCATCTACTTGTCCTCTAAAGGCTTCGCCACTATTGCCACTCCAACGACCCACATATCCATTTGTCAAGACTGTATTTAAGGGGTTAGGTAAATTATAAGTACGAATGCGTACTGCATCATAATAAAAGGTTAATTGTTGAGTTGTACCATCATAGCTAAGAGCATAATGATGCCAATTGTTTCTACTATTTGGTAAATTTATTAAGTCTAATGCAAAGCCATTGTTTAATCTAATGCCCCAGTTGTTATCAGCATTAGGTGTTACAGATGTCCTGTCAATGGCTACTAAAGCAAAATCTCCATCAGCTACTGTACTACTACCAAATTGAAATAAACCTGCTCCATTAAACTCTGCTGCATTTGCCCAAACTTCTATAGTACGAGAAGCATTTCCTGCAATGCCAATATTTCCAGTATTCGTTCCAAAATCTACATATTCTGCATCTTCTGTTGAGCGTAAGACACCATTTGGACTTGGGTTACAAGCTAAATTTCCATAAGTAGCTGTTTGCCAGTCTGAATCTTCATATGCAGCGGCCATTGTACCATTCTTTGTAGGTTCTGGTAAAATAGTAGATGATTCTTGTATCACTAATCCTACAGGAAAAGAGTAATTGCCAGTTGCATTTTTAGCTCGGTTAAGTTTTCCTGCTACAAAATAATCAGTAGGTAAAGTTGTTCCAGTAGCTGTAGTATTAAATCCTGTTATAGCACTAGGGCTTGAGTTATTTACTACTACAGAACGAGAGTTATCAATACCAGTAGCGATAGGGTAACCTTCTGGTACAATGTATCCTTGTACAAAGTTTAATGTTCCTGTATTACTTACTGTCAAATCTTGGTCGCTAGAAGCAAGAATAGTAACTCCTGCAACATTATTAAAAGTAGAAGTTCCTATTGTATTATCAATAAATAAATTTTCAAACTCTCCGTTTCCTGTAACTGCTTTTGAGTAGTTCTGTCTTCCTGTTCCAATAAATCTAAAGTCAGAGTTAGGCTGCATATTTAAGTTGCCATTATGCACCATATTTCCACAAACATTTACTTGTCCTCCAGTAGCTACATTTAGATTTCCATTTATTCCCCCTTCACTCAAAATAGAGATATTATGTACATTCAATGTTTTGCCACTTGTTACAGTAAGAGAATTACTTGCAACAGGAGTAGGAGGAATAATAACATCGATATCACAGCTTGGAACTCCTGTTAATCCACATGGTTTACTCCAGTTATTTGGTTCGTCTATATCTGGCAAGCCTGTGATAGGGTCAATTATACTTCCATCCCACACATACTCATTTGTACCTACACAAATTTCATCACTAAGAACACAATCTCCTACAGTAGCCTCTACTCGTATTATTTGCCTACGCTGAATGTTTGTTACAATATAACTATTACTTGTTCCATTTTGAACCTCTACTCCATCACTAAGCCATCTAAAGTTAGTAGCTTGTATATCTGCTATAATAGTTGCATTAGTTCCATAATTGATATTTACATCATTACCTAAATCTAATGATCTAAAATCAGAAAAATATCCATAACGTGTACCCGAACTAGAACCACCATTGACAAAACCTAAATGAAACAAGCCAGCCTCATCAGTTCCTGCTGTAATTGTTGTACTTTCTACTGTTACTACTGCACCAGCAGGAACTTGGGTTGTATTAAAGGTATATTGTGTTCCATAATAATCACTTCCTCCTATTTGCGTGAACGTACCAGGAAAAGGAGTTGTAGTAGGAGAAAATAAAACTGCACCATTTACCCTAATGGTAAAGTTATTAGTAAAGTCAAAATTACCACCTACTGGTCTGCCTCTGGTCATCAAGTTAATAGTAAAGTTTTCAGTAGTAGAACGCACAATTCTAGTTGTTAATGAACCTGTACACTCTACAGGTGGAAGAATAGCAAAACCTGTTTCACAGCCATAACCAGCATAATGTCCTACATATACAGGCAAACTCGTTTGTATAAAAATACGTTGTCCTACAAAATCTAGTTCGTGAGTATATGTTTCTCCTGCATTTAATGTTGCTACCAAAGCACCATTAACATTGACAGTAGTACCATTTTGAGTAGCTGTAACAACAGCTAATTCGGGATTACCAGCAGGACTTCCGTTACCTACTCCCAATTGACCTCTCAAAACAACATAGTTCGTTCCAATTATATCCACAGGAACAAGTTGATCGCCAGCTAAATCGTGACACCCTCCTTGTCCTGAATAGATAGAATCACTAAACTTAGTAACTGCCACAGGTTTGTCAGACTGAATACGAGAACCTGACGGAAAATCATTCGCTTGTGGCTGTGCTACTGACCCTACATAAACTTCTCCACTATTTAATACTACAGTAAAAGGAACATTTGCAGCTTGTCCACCCTCCAAAGCTCGTGTAGGGTTTATAGTAACAGTTGTATTGTCTTCAGTAGCTACTACTAAGAAACCACTTCGCCCTTCTGGAGTAAAGTTCAATCTGTGTCTCCAGTCATTTTGGAAGGGAACGTAAAAATCTGTTCCCAAACCATTATTTCCTTTAAGAGCAAAAATATCTGGATTATTACCTCTATTTACCTCATAATAAGCTGTAATTTTCTCTGTCGATTCTACTAACAAGCCAGTAGTATTTACTTGAGGTGTCGCTGGTGCAGGAGTATCATAAGGAGTTTCTATCAGAGCTCTACTAGGGTCTATGTTTATTATTTGAGAAGTATTTGCTGGTACATTCACAATATAAGTAGGAAAAGCTAAATTAGCTGGCTGTGTCACTGTAACTACAGCGGGGTCATCAAAAGCAGATACTACAATACGAACTGGCGAATCTCCATGGTCTGAAGTAACATCAGGAGCAGCAAACCAAAAACGAGTATCTGTCTGCGCTTGTGAAAACAAAGGAAATAAAAATAATAGGAGCAATATGGCTGTCCCAAATAGTTTTTTAGAGTCTAGAAGACTTTGTAGATGTAAAAAATAATTAGTATATTTTTGTACCATGGCATTTATGTTTTAGCAAAAATTTTTAACTTATTTATGCACAATTTTTTAGCCAAAATTGCACTTTTTGGCTAAAAAATGTAGCTTTTTGGCGAATCATTCACAGTAATACCTACATAAAATCTAAGTAGGCATAATTTAAACTGTAAATTATAAAGAATTATTCTTATTTCTATCAAAACTAGAGCATTTTCGCACTAAGAAAAATATTTTTTCTAATTCTTATGTTAGAGAGCTTTTAAATCAGTATAGAGCAACTTTAACTATTTTAATTCTATCAAAGTTCTATTTTTATAGATTTATTTTAATTATTAGTTGCTTGTTAGTTAAAGAGTTAGTATTTTTGCACTCCCAAATATAGGAAGAGTGTGCTTTTTAATAAGTGGTTTTATGAAAAATACTTTCATAAAATACTGATAATCAAAGGATATTCTTTTCTTCAACTATTCAAATTTAGAGGTATAAAAGCAACTTTTGGGAAATTGATTTTTTTAGAAAATTAATATAGGAATAGAAATTAAATAAGTTCAATGTATTACATTCGTAATTCGTAATCTTTAATTCGTAATTGTTCCTTATGCTTTTATGACTTCGCCTAATAATTAAATTCCAGTATAATGCCGATAGGTTTAATTGGTAAAAAAATCGGAATGACTAGTTTGTTTGATGCCGATGGACGCAGTGTCGCATGCACAGTAATACAAGCTGGTCCTTGTGTCGTAACACAAGTCAAGACTGAAGATACAGACGGTTATCGTGCCGTACAAATGGGTTTTGGTGAGCGTAAAGAAAAAAACACTCCTAAGCCTCTTCAAGGACACTTCAAAAAATCAGGAACTACTCCAAAAAGCAAACTTGTAGAGTTTCGTGATATGGGTGTAGATTCTGAAACAACTTATGAAGTAGGTCAAGAATTAAACATTACAGACCTTTTTGAAGAAGGTCAATTTGTAGATGTTGTCGGAACTTCTAAAGGTAAAGGTTTTCAAGGTGTAGTTAAGCGTTATAACTTCGGTGGTGTAGGTCAAGCTACTCACGGTCAGCATAACCGTTTACGTGCTCCTGGTTCAATTGGTGCTTCTTCTTATCCTTCTCGTGTATTCAAAGGTATGCGTATGGCTGGGCGTATGGGTGGTAATCGTGTGAAAGTGAAAAACTTACGTGTAGAAAAAATGATGCCTGAGGCAAACATTATTGTTGTTTCGGGAGCAATTCCAGGTGCAAACAATTCTACTATTCTTATTCAACGTTAATTTTTTTCAAATTACTTTTATTCTTGTCATTGCTGGTAGTTTAGCTAAATTATTTAGCTATAAATAGAACCAATAATAACAAATAACGAATTATCATTATGGAATTACCTATCTTAAATAAAGAAGGAAAAGAAATAGGCAAAAATGCTACGTTGTCTGACAGCGTATTTGCCATCGAACCAAATGACCACGCAATTTACCTAGATGTTAAGCAATATTTAGCTAATCAACGTCAGGGAACGCACTCTTCTAAACATAGAGGAATGGTGTCAGGTTCTACTCGTAAAATAAAACGCCAAAAGGGAACTGGAGGCGCACGTGCTGGTAGTATCAAATCTCCTATATTTGTAGGTGGTGGACGTATTTTTGGACCAGAACCACGTGATTATGGCTTCAAATTGAACCGTAAAGTAAAACAATTAGCTCGTCGTTCTGCTCTTTCTCATAAAGCAAAAGCAGAAGCAATTACAGTTATGGAAAATCTAGTAATGGATACTCCAAAAACAAAAGAGTTTATTGCTTTACTTAATAACCTCAATCTTTCAGGTAAAAAAGTGCTTGTTGTAACAGGAGAACAAAACGATACAGTTTATCGTTCGGCTCGCAACTTACCTAAAACTAAAGTTTTGCCAGCAAATCAATTACATACATATCATATCATGAATAGTGACGTGGTAGTTCTTGCAGAAGGAGCATTAGAAGTAATTCAAGCTGAAGCTAACTCTGAAGCCAACTAATACTTATTACAATTTTTTAAAAAGTTAAATTAGACAAGAATATGAAAACTATTTTGAAAAAGCCTGTAATTACCGAGAAAGCAACAGCAATGAACGAAAATGGTGTATATGTTTTCATCGTAGATAAAAAAGCTACAAAGGCAGAAATCAAAACTGCTGTTGAAAAAATGTATGCAGACCAAGATGCTAAGGTTGTAAAGGTACGTACAGCAATTATTTTCGGTAAGCCGAAATTTCGCTATTTAAAAACAGCAATTACTAAAGGTCATACTTCGACCTATAAAAAAGCGTTTGTACAACTTGAAAAAGGAACTACAATCGATATATTTGACACAGAAGAAAACTAAATTATCGATTAGTTTTAGTGATAAGTAATTAGTCTGAATGCAAATAAAACTGATTCTTATATGCTAATAACTAACCAATAATAAAGTTTGCTTTTATTTTCTGTAAGAGAATTAATAGTGATTAGTTCTTAATTATAAATGACTAGCTGAATACGAATGAAAAATTCAATTCGTTAATCACTAAACGTTAATCATTAATCACTAAAAGTCTCTTTTTATTTAATTTAGTTGTATTGTTTCTTAATCGAAGAAACCACGAAAAAGTAGCAGTAATAGCGCAGAAAAACAGTCTATTCATTATCAAGAATTTCGTATTCTAGGTAGAAAGGTTATTCATTAAATGAAAATTATGAAGTAATTGTAATTTAACTGGTAACTAATTACTGATAATTGATAACTGGCATTATTGTGCTGCAAAGCCTTTTTCGTCTAATCAAAATCAACATGGCTGTTAAAAAGTTAAAACCAATGACTCCAGGTCAGCGTTTTCGTATTGCTCCTACATTTGAGGAAATTACGACAAACACTCCTGAGAAGTCTTTACTAGCACCTTGGAAAAGGTCTGGTGGTCGTAACGGATCAGGGAAAATGACAATTCGTCAACGTGGTGGTGGACACAAAAAACGCTACCGTATCATAGACTTCAAACGTTTAAAGCACGGTGTGCCAGCGACAGTGAAGACTATCGAATATGACCCAATCCGTACGGCTCGTATCGCTCTGCTTTTTTATGCAGACGGTGCAAAAGCGTATATGATTGCGCCTCAAGGAATCAAAGTAGGACAAACTGTAATGTCAGGAGAGAATGCTACTCCAGATGTTGGAAACTGTCTTCCTCTTGGTGTTATGCCTTTAGGTACAATTGTACATTGTATTGAAATGAAACCTGGTCAAGGTGCAAGCCTTGCACGTAGTGCTGGAGCATATGCTCAATTAGTAGCTCGTGATGGCAAATATGCTATTCTTAGACTCCCTTCTGGTGAAACTCGCATGATTCTAGGCACTTGTTATGCTACTGTTGGTACAGTATCTAATGGAGACCACATGAACGTAATTATGGGTAAAGCTGGTCGTAAGCGTTGGCACGGTCGTCGCCCTCGTACTCGTGGTGTTGCAATGAACCCTGTCGATCACCCTATGGGTGGTGGTGAAGGTAAATCATCTGGTGGTCACCCTCGCTCACGCAATGGCTTATATGCTAAAGGACAAAAGACTCGCAAGGTCAATAAATACTCCAATAGCTTTATTATTACTCGTCGTAAAACTCGTAACTCTTAATTATGGCTCGTTCACTCAGAAAAGGTCCCTATATAGACTATCGCTTAGAGAAAAAAGTAGCTGCTTTAGAGCAGACTGGCAAGAAGACCGTCGTAAAGACTTGGTCTCGCCGTTCTATGATTTCTCCAGACTTTATCGGACATACTTTTGCTGTTCATAACGGCAACAAATTCATTCCTGTTTATGTAACTGACAATATGGTTGGTCACAAATTAGGCGAATTTGCACCTACTCGTAACTTTCGTGGGCATATTGCCAAGAAAGATAAGCGTGGTAAGAAGTAAGGTAGTCGTTTTTTTTATTTTGTTTCATCTTTCTAAACAACTAATAAATGGAAGCTGTTGCTAAATTACAGAACGTACCTACATCTCCACGTAAGATGCGCTTAGTCGCTGATATGATTCGTGGGAAAAAAGTAAGTTCTGCAATAAATATGTTAAAATTTGAGCCCAAAGTAGGTGCTCGTTATATGGAAAAATTACTTCTCTCGGCAGTAGCCAACTGGGAAGTTAAACACGAAGATTTCGCTAACGAAATTGGTAGCTTAGTTATAAAAACTGTTTTTGTTGATGGTGGTAAAATGCTTAAACGCATTCAACCAGCACCACAAGGACGTGCTCACCGTGTGCGTAAGCGTTCTAACCACATTACACTTGTTGTTGCATTACCATCAGAAGGTGCTTCACTTGCAGATATGACTGAATCAATTGCGAATCAGGCAGCAGAGCAAGCAGCAGAGGCTTTGGAATCAAATGACAAATCAAACCAAGAATAACAAAAAACTAACACTATGGGACAAAAAGTAAATCCTGTTGGCTTTCGCTTGGGTATTGTTAAAGGCTGGGACTCAAACTGGTACGGTGGCAAAACTTTCGCTGACAAGCTCGTAGAAGACGAAAAAATTCGTAAATATATTCGTGCTAGAATTCAACGTGGTGGTATTTCTAAAATTATCATCGAACGTACTCTCAAGCGCATTACCGTTACTGTTCATACTTCTCGCCCTGGCGTAGTAATCGGACGTGAAGGTAAAGAGGTAGATAACCTCAAAAACGAACTTCAAAAATTGACTTCAAAAGAAGTACAAATCAATATCTTCGAAATCAAACGCCCAGAAATGGATGCTCGTTTGGTAGGTGAAAATATTGCTCAACAATTAGAGGCTCGTATGTCGCACCGTCGTGCGATGAAACAAGCGATTCAAGCTGCTATGCGTGCAGGCGCAGAAGGTATCAAAGTCAAATTGGCTGGTCGTTTGGGTGGTGCTGAGATGGCTCGTGTAGAACTTTATAAAGAAGGAAGTACACCTCTTCACACACTTCGTGCAGACATTGATTATGCTATTAGTGAAGGAAATACTATCTATGGAAAAATAGGTATTAAAGTATGGATTTACAAAGGGCAATTATACGGAAAGCAAGACCTTTCTCCTGCTGCACTTGCTGAAAAGCAAGAACGTAGTGGTGGACGTGGTGGAAATGACCGTCGTCGTGGTCGTAATGACCGTGGTGGAAACCGTCGTGGTGGAAATCGTGGTGGTGGAAACAACCGTGGTGGTGGTGGAGGAGGAAAAAGATAAATTTGTCTTTTTTCAAGTCTTAAACTAACACAGTTTCTGATATAAATAAAAATGAGATACGTTTCTTTTATAGAAATGTATCTCATTTTTTATGCTTCAGAAGGTATTTTAGAACTATAATTTCTCAAATATAAATCCTTTTTCTGAAAAGTGCTCTAAGTAGCGAGGTAATGTATAAAGCATATTTTTTGCAGCCTTGATACTATCATGAAAAGTAATTATCGAACCCGATTCGGTACATTCGATAGACTTTTGAAGGCATACTTTACGAGAAAGAAATTTATCAAAATCCCCTGTCAAGACGTCCCACATCACGATTTGATATTCTGTAGATATTTTTTGAAACTGCTCAGGTGTTAGTTTTCCATAAGGAGGACGGTACAAGGAAACCTGTTCGAACATTTCTAATTTAGAATATTCTTCCAAAATAGTATTCTTGCACTTATTTATATTATCAAAATAATCTTCGTTTTCAGTTGCCCAACCATTCAAATGATTTTGAGTGTGATTGCCTACTGAATGACCTGCATCTATTACTTTCTTAAAAATATGGGGGTTTTTCTTTACATTATCGCCAATACAAAAAAAGGTAGCTTTTGCATCAAATTTTTCTAAAATAGAAAGTACATTTTCCGTTATTTCTGGAATAGGACCATCGTCGAAGGTTAGATAAATAGTAGGCTTTTCGGAAGGCTTAAACCAAAGAAGATTAGGAAAAAGCCATCGAACAATTTTGCCACTTTTATGAGGGTAAGGTTTGAAACGCATCTCTTTTCAGTTAGCAGTTACCAGTAATCAGTTGAATACATAAATTTATGAAGCTACCTTTTTATTACAATTTTTACTCCTCTTCTTCTACAATAGTTGTCATAGAAACCATCGAAGAGGTCATAAACAAGCCCAATACATTTTCTCCTATTATATTTGTACGTGGATTGACAGGAGGAGGACTAAAAAGACCACCATCATTGAAAGAAACATCTACTAAATCATCATAAAAATCATAGGCTTCTTTTGTGATAGAATATTGCTCCAAACGAACAGTATCTCCTAGCTCATACGCATAAGGAAGTTGCAAACCATCTATATTTTCGCCCACAGCGTCATCAGTTGCATACAATAAATCTCCTGCATTATCATAAATGAGCGTATCATTTTGGTAATTTCTCCAAAAATAATAATCTCTAGTTTCTTGTGGTTCTTTGGCATAAAAATACAAATAATATCCTTCATCTTGAAAACGAGATTCTGGTGTAAAGCGAATCTGAACAGAATCTATATTTGTAGTTGGAAAAATTTTACTCTGAGAAGTAAACTCTCTTCCATCATATTCGATGGATAAATCGTATGTATTTCCCACAACTCCTTTATAGTCTGGGTCTTGAGGAAGATAATACCCTGCTTCTTCTTCACTTTCCAAAAAGTCCATTTTATTTCCATCTTGGTCAGTCATTGAAACGATTGCATTAGATACTTTTGGTTCTTCAGAAGGGTCATAAAAATCCAAACTTTCGCCTAGTCTGACAAAAGAATAACCTTTTACATCAATTAGTTCGGCTTCTACAATCAAAGCAGGAGAGTCTGCCCCCTTTAAAGGTAAATCAATTACTTGCTCACAAGAAGAAAAAGCAATGAGAAGAAAAAGCAAAATAAATGCTTTGTTTAAAAATGATATATTTTTCATAGTTGTATGCTTAAAACCCTAAGGGTCTTCAAAGACCCTTAGGGTTTGGTTTATTTATTTTTTTTATCAAGAGAAAATGTAAAATTATAAGTAATGGAAGGAATGATTCCGAAAAGTGTTGTCTGTACGGCTTCATACTCTCCTGTTCCCTCTTCGTTTTCGTCTTGTTTTTCTCTAAAGTAAATAGAAAACGCATTTTTACGATTATAGAAATTATAAATAGAAAAATTCCAACTTCCTTTCCAGTTTTTCTTATGTTTTCCATCAATGGTAAGCGAAATATCGGCTCTGTGATAATCAGGCAAACGGCTGTTATTTCGCTGCCCTGTTTCATAATAATCTACAACTTGATTTCCTACTCTATATCTTCCAACAGGAAAAGTAACGGCAGCACCAGAAGTAAAAATAAAATTACCTGCCAGTGTAACTCTAGGAGAAAATTGATGTGCCACAACAACAGCCAAATTATGAGGGCGATTATAACGTGGACTATATGCATTACCTAAATTAATTTCAGCAATCTGACGTTGTGTAGTGGAAAGTGTATAGCTAATCCAACCCGTCGTTTTGCCATAATTTTTCTTAACATAAAGCTCCAATCCATAAGACCAAGCATTACCAGCAGCAAGAGCTTCTTCAATATTATCGTTCAATAATAAATCTTCGCCATCTCTAACATCAATCTGATTTTGCATGTATTTGTAATACCCTTCTACTGATGCTTCCCATTTATTATCTGCAAAATTTCGAAAATAACCTAAAGCTACTTGGTCAGAGAGCTGTGGTTCAATGTGTTTGTTTGTCGGAATCCAACGGTCAAAAGGAAGAGCAGCTGTATTCGGAGAAACGGTCTGAAGATACTGGCGAGTACGATTATAAGAGGCTTTGATAGAGGATTTTTCATTAAGCAAATAATTTATTGCCAAACGAGGCTCAAAACCTGCATAAAAACTATACGGTTCAAAACTATCATAACTCAAAGTATCAGTAATGTTTGCATCTGTTTTTTGTTCTCCATCTGCGTATTCATATTCTTCTGTTTTTCCTACGTTCTGAAACATCGAAAAACGCAAACCATATTGAAGGGTAATTTTATTGTTTAATTTTTGTTCATTGGCTACATAAAAAGCATTTTCAAAGGCAAATTTATCACTCAACTTGAAGGAATTAAAAATAGACTCTTCGTTTTGAGGTGTTATTTCTGTTGGATTGAAATGATGATAAATATTTTCTGTTCCGAAAGTCATTGTATTTTTAGGATTGATAAAATAATCAAAATCTAACTTGACAGAATAATCCGTTATTCCAGAATCCCAATTAAAGTTTTGTGCGCCATCATTTATCTCAAATCCATAATTAAAATTACTATAAACGGCTGTTGTGTTCAAAAATAATTTCTGATTAAAAATGTGATTCCAACGCAAAGTAGCTGTTGCATTTCCCCAATTCAGACCAAAACCTTCACCAAACTTAAAAACATCTCTACCAAAATAACCAGATAAATAAATACGGTCTTTGTCCGAAATCTCATAATTTGCCTTTGCATTAAAATCATAAAAATATAATTTGTTTTCTCTAAGGCTTGTATCATTAGCAAACCTCAAAAACTGGTCAGCATACGTTCTACGACCAGACAAGATAAACGAGCTTTTTTCATTAATAGGAGCTTCCACCGTCAAACGACTAGAAACTGTACCTATTCCACCAGAAGCATTGAATTTTTTGTTATTTCCGTTTTTCATTCGAATATCAATAATGGAAGAAAGTCGCCCTCCATATTGTGCAGGTATTCCTCCTTTATAGAGTTTTACATCTTTGATAGCATCAGGATTAAAAACGGAAAAGAAACCCAATAAATGCGATGCATTATAAACAGGCGCATCATCTAGCAGAATCAAGTTTTGGTCATTCGCACCACCACGAACAAAAATTCCTCCTGTTCCTTCTCCTGCACTTTGCACACCAGGAAGCAGCGTAAGGGTTCGCAAAACATCCACTTCTCCCAAAAGAGCAGGTAGTTTTTTTACTTGCTCTACTTCCAAAACTTGCGTACTCATCTGTACTTCGGTTACGTTTTCATCTTCTCTTTCGGCTGTAACAACAACTTCTTTCAAGTCTTTTGCTTCACTCATTTCTATATTGAGTGTTATATTTTTGGATAAATCTATCTCAAAAATCTGATTTTCGAAGCCAATATAAGAAACAATAATTCTGTATTTTCCTTCTTCAAGAGTGAGTGAATAAAATCCATATACATTAGCGACTGCACCTGTCCCTGGCATTTTTTCTACCAAAACCGTTGCTCCAATAAGTTCTTCTCCGTTGGCTGCGTCTCGTATTTTTCCACTAAGTGTATATTTATTATTTTGAGCAAAAGCTGAATGCTGACAGTAAGTAGAAAAAACAAAAGTCAGAAACAAGGTGGACAAAACGCACAAAAAATGCGTATAATTTCGTTTCATAATGATTGAGAAATAAAAAATAAGTTGAGAAAATAATCGATGTTTTGAATAATTTGTATGCTATATTTATTGTTTCGGAAGTTTTGTCTTACAAATCAAAAAGACGTAGGTTTGTTTGTAAAAGTTGCTTTTCGGATAGATTTATTAACTTAAGTTAATGAAATCAGTTTAAACTGTTAGTTTGTTTTCCGACGAGGTATAGGTTCACTTTCCCCTACTTAGTTTACAAAAATAAATGAGCTTTAACTTGCTTTAACGTACTTCTTCGGAAATGATACAATTTATTTTAAGAATGAATTATTATTGCTTATCATTTTTATGACCCTTTTAGCAGTAAAAAAAACAAAAAATGACTATTTTGAAGAAATATTTATTACAGCAGCAGTAAGCAAAAACTTAAAAACTCGTGCGCTTACATTTGACAGTCGGTATGCCTATTTGTCTAACCTAAAACTGATTTATAGAGCGAATTGGACGTTTTTTTACTACACTAAAAAGCAACGTAATAACTCGTCTAAAATAAGTATAGACATAATTTTGAAGTGAAATAAATGGATTTTCTAATGATACGAAATTTGATTAAATGAAGTTCAAATAATAAATTTCTAAGAAATAGAAAGTAGATAAATTACTATTTTTAATTAATTGATATGCAGCAATTTTAATTCGTAATTGTTCTTAATACTCTAGCGTCTCAAAAATAATCTCTTCTTCTGCTACATTTCCTAACTTATCTTTTACTTCTACCAAAATAGTATAACTTTTATTTTTAGCAAAGCCACTTATTTTTCCATTATAAAGACGCTTTCCACTTCCATTTATACGATAATAAATTTGTTCGGTGTTAGTCTGTCCATCTTGCGCCCCCAAAAATAACTGAACATAAGAAGGATATGCTGTATCTCTTCCTTCATCTGGCAACGTACTAAAATGATAGAAAACAGTAGGAGCTTCTGCATCAACAGCAAAAGAAGTATTGATAGTATTTCTATTATTTACATTATCATAACCAATAATTTCAAGGCTTTGCATACCAGACTCACGAACATTAAAAGGAGAATCATATTCTATTTCTTCGCCTTGTCCATTTATTTTATAAGTTACTCGTTGCAAACCAGATTCATTATCATTTGCCGTTAATCTCAAATTAGTTTCTGGACTGATATAAAGAATATCTCCTTTTTGAAATGTCTTTCCTTGATATTTATAACCTAATTTTGGACCTGTCAAATCTACGTAAACAGCACTTACATTGTGTCTGTATGTATCAAAGCGTGGGTCAATAGCTCCTTCAACACCTTTATTTTCTGTGTTATCAACGGCATAATAACGAATCGTATGCGTTCCAGATTTAGAAGGCAAGTAAAAAGGGTCTTTATATTGCGCCCATTCTCCTCCATCAATTGAATACCAAACTTCTTTTACACCTGATTTATTATCAACGGCTGTCAGTTTTAGCTTCGTACGACCAGAAAAATAAACTTGCTGACCTACAATAAATTTATCTCCCAAAACATCAGCCGACATAATAGGTGCAGTTCTGTCTAAGTAAAAAGAAAATGATTGTTCGGCTTCTTCATTTTTTAAATAATCAGTAGAATAAAAAGTAAGTGTATGATTTCCGTCACTCAAAGCTTGTAAAGGCAAGTTTCTCTTGTTATAATAAGGCTTGTAGTTTTGTTCGTCAAAACGATAAAATGTATTTTTTACACCTACACTATTGTCTTCTAGCGTAAAGTAAATTTTTGTGCCTAGTGAAATTACATTTTCAGAATTAATTCCGACAACATTATACGTACTGATTGGAGGAGAAACATCGACAACAAATTCTTTTGTATTTTCTTTCTCTACATTTCCTACCTTATCTAATGAGAAATAACGAAGCAAATGGTCGCCTTCCGAATCTACTGAAATCGTATTGGTATAAGGTTGATTTCCCAACCCATCAAGATTAAAAAACAATCCTTCTACACCAGACATTTGGTCTTTTACATCAAGTGTGATTTTCAAGTCTTGTCCATAAAAAGTAGTTCCTTGTTTACGATATACGTAAGGCGTAGTAAATTTTGAAGTAGAGTTTGGCGCAAGTCCGTCAGCATAAATTATATATTCATAGCTATTTCTAGGGTTTTTTCCATCACTATGCTTTAGAATATGAACGCCATGTCCATCTAAGATTATAGGTTCAACTGAAATTTCTTTCGCTCCCACTTTTTTTCCAGAAAGAGGCGTTTTTTCTCCATTCGGACTATTTGAAATATGAAGATAAACAGGTAGTTCTGCTTGTTGATAATATTTTCCATTTTCATCTACGTATGTTCCAGAAAGAGAGTCGGTTTGTGCAGAAACATTAAAGGAGAATAAGAAAATAAATAAAAATGTAACAAGTAATAAAAAGTATTTTTTTTTCATTTGAAAGAATAAGATAGGGAGTTCAGTAGCTTCTGTTCTATATAAAAGAGAATATTGAATTTTATCAAGAATTAGGATAGATAAACTTTAAGGGAGTAGTCTATCGCTAAAATATTTATGTAAATTAATGAATTTTAAGCCATTTATACAATTTTTGAAGGATATTTAATTATTTCGAATTATTTTATTAAGAATCATTCTAAATGACTACTTTTGTAGTCTATAAAAAATATTCATTTTATTCAATCGATTATGAAAGTATCATTTGCTATTCTTGCTACTTTATGTGTTGTCTTTTTTGGCTTTCAACAGCTTAGAATTAATTCTCTTGAAGATAAAATACTAGAATCATCAGTAGAACAACAGAAAGCCCTACAAAAAATAAAAGATGCTGATAAAGAAAACAGTAAAACAAAAGAAGAACATTACGAACTAGCTTTAGCAATGGCAAGAATGCAAACTTATATGCAAAAACTTCACTTCGCAGGGCAGAATGAAAATTGGAAACTAGCAGAGTTCTACACACACGAATTGGAAGAAACAATGGAAGACATCATTGACCATAACGTTGTAGATGAAGGTCAAGAAATTAGTAGTTTAGTCAAAAAAATGACTTTTCCTAATATAGAAAAACTAGAAAAAAATATTGTATCAGAAGATAAAGCTTCTTTTGTAGAGGGCTATCAATTGCTCTTGCGTTCTTGTAATAATTGCCACGTAGTTAGTAAACACGAATTTATTAAAATCACAACGCCACAAAACGAAGGTTTTATTAATCAAGATTTTAGATAGAATAAAATGAGGTTAGTCTATTTCTATATTGTATAAAAGTTAAAACAAAAGGCTATTTCAAATGAAAAATGAAAAGTATATTCCTATCGATTGTGGCTTCTATGATAATTTAGAAGCCTTTGCTACGACTCAAAAAATAGTAGAAATAAATTATTTAGATAAAGAGCATAGCAAAACAATCAGACAAAAAATTAAGGTCAAAGATTTAGAAACCAAAAATGGAGAAGAGTTTATGATTTTTGAAAGCTTTGAAAGTTCTGATAAAGAAAAGCAGACTATCAAAATTCGTTTGGATAGATTAGTTACTATTGATGGAATAGAAGTTCCTAAAAATGGAGATTCTTGTGCCTTATAAACAATCCAAAAATTCTAATAAGCTTCGTTTTTCTTCATTAGATAGATTGTTTCCTTCCAAAAAATAATTCAAATTATCAATGCTTCCATCGTGTAGGTATGGAAAAGTTTTGGAAATATGACGAAGTGTAGGTGTTTTGAACTTCAAATAATCATTTGGATTTTGAGTAATTCGCTGCCTTCCTAGTTCGTTTTTATCAATGCTATGTTTTATAGAATTTGTCTCTTTTCTTGTTGTGCTATCTAAATGAAAAAAATGAAATTTATAATCTGAAAAAAGAGGTGCAGTATGACAAGAATTACAATGAATCTCAAATAGTTTTTGTCCTTTTACTTCTGACTTTGAAAAAGTAGTTTTATTTTGCTGAACACTATCCCATTGTGTCATAAAGTGAAATTCAGAATTAGGATGAGAAGGAGAAATAATTGTTCGCTGATATTGCGCCAAAGCTCTAAAAATAAGTGCATTAGTAATTGTATCATTTCCAAAAGCATTTTTGAATAAAGCAGGATATTTTCTGTCTTTTTGTAATAGAAAAGGTAATTTTTTCAAATCCATTGCCATTTCATCTGGATGATTAAGTGGAGCAGCAGGAAGGGATTCAAGGTTTTTTATTCCTCCATCCAAAAAAAGCCCATTTTCAGCATAAGCTACATTGATGAGTGTTGGTGTATTTCGGTTTAGTTTTTTGCCTGTTGCTCCTAGATTACTTCTATCTAAATTATCAGTAAAGTAAAGTTTTGGATTATGACAAGTAGCACACGAAATAGTATTGTTTTTAGATAGTTTTGTGTCAAAGAAAAGCATTTTTCCTAAAATAACTCCTTCTTTTGTAGTTGGGTTATGAGAAGGTTCTTTAGGTGGAGAAGGCATATAGGAAGGCAAGATAAAACTATATTTTTCATTAGTTTTGTCTTTTGTTTTACAGGAAATAAATAATAGTATAGAAATAATAAAGAAAGACCAACTAGCAAAATTATGTCGTATTCGGTTCATACATTAAATATAGAAAATCATTCTCACATAATAGGCAGACAAGACGGAGTTACTGGAGATAGCATAAAAGCAAATGATGAAATTGTTTTTTGTGCTGCTTGTCAGTCCGTTTTTTTGAAAGATAGTTGGAGTTATATGAATAATGAGCATTGTGAACAGTCTGAAACACTTGATTTTGTTCCTTCGCCTATTCCAAAACTCGTTATTCGTAAGGGAGATAAGTCAAACGATAAATTAATATACGAGGTTAAAGATGAGTTTAGGTATGAAGTTCATAGGGTTTTAGATATTCTTTTAGAGCTTAAAGCAAAGTATTTATCTATTTCACTTTCTCTTTTGTTAATCGCTTTATTATGGTATTTTGTTCCAAAAGAATACGGTATTTTTGGACAGGATGGTGCGCTGATACTTATATTTTCATCGGTAATTCTATTTCTAGGATATATATTTAGAAATTCATCAGAAAACAATAGAACTATAAAGGAATTTAGCGAATTAAAAATCTTAGAAACAGGAATTATAATAAATGATAAATTTTACTATTACAATCAAATAGAAACTATTCGTTCAAACAAAAAGAAAAACACTCATGAATTAATTATAAAATTAAAAGATAGAAGAAAAATTATCAAAAATCTTCCTGTCAGAAATTACGAACGAACCAAGCCTTTTTACATTGCTCTTGCTTGGGCTGCACAGTTTATAGAGCTTAATTTTTACACTGATAATCAGAGAGAGCATGGACTTTTAAAAAGTATAGAACAGAATTATGCAGGTAAAATTTGGGTAGCTGATAATCTGTAAACCTAAAAACAAAAAAAAGCAACTTCAAAAAAGTTGCTTTCATTTTATAAATGATATTTTAAATAATTACTTTTAAGTGGCTAATCTTTTTGATACTCTGCAGATATTAGCCGAACCACTTCTTTCATACTGTATTTCGTCCATTATTTTTTTGACAAGAATAAGTCCGATTCCTCCTCCTCTTTTTTCTGCTATAATCTCTTTCATATCAGGTTCTTTATAGGAAAGCAAATCAAAACTTGGTGCACTCTCATCTTTTATCTCAAAAACAAACTGATTATCTTTTCTACTTACACTTACTTCTATATCTTCCTTCGGATTACATTTATGAGAATGAATAATCAGATTGGCACAGAGTTCATCTACTGCCAAAACCATCAGATTTATATCTATCGGCGAAATTGAGTGTTGCTTGAGAGCTCCTTCCACAAAGTTACGAACTCTGCTAAGGTTATTTTTCAAACAAGAAATTCGAATGCTATGAATCATTTATTATTTATTGCTTTATACTCATAATTAGTTAGTGTATTATGAGCAATTTTGTTAGTTTTTATAGCCGTTTATTTGGCTCTACTTTTAGCTTCATCTTTTGTTGTTGTAATTGGAATTATTTCATCTAAACCTAAGATTCTAAAAACTTTTAGCACTTTATCATTCATACCATATAAAATCAAACTAATATTTCTAGCTTCACATTCTTGCAAATGAGAAGTAAAAACACCAATTCCGGGGGACGAGATATAATCCAAACGATTACAATCTACCAAAATTGGGTTACGGTTCTCTCCAATGGCTTTAGTAAGCACTTTATCTAGCTTTATAGAAGAAGAGGCATCTAAATCTCCATCAATGCTGATAATATAATTTTTTTCCTCTTCAGTATATTTGACTTCCATTTTATCTTACGAAAAATAATTGCAATAGGTTTGCTACAAGTAATAAATAATAACAAATAAGAATATAATTAAAGCAAAAACTGGTAGATTTGTTTCAAATTATCTCACAGCTTCATTAACTAGCTTCTTATATCCACTTATTTGAATTGACAAATTTACTATTCTTAGTGAGAGTTTTCAAGTTTTTTTGAAAAAATAAATAGCTAACATAATTTACTTCATTATATTTCTCTTATGTCTTATCATTCTCATACATTAAATTCTGTATCACATACTCACATTATTGGACGAACCGACCCAATTACAGGCGATACCATAAAAGAAAATGATAGTATTGTTTTTTGTTTGGTTTGCCAGTCTTGTTTCTTAGAGGAAAGCTGGAATTATATGAATAATAGGCATTGTGAGCAAATTCAAACTTTGAACTTTGTTCCTCTACCACCTCCTCAACTTATTGCTAAGAAAAAAGAACAAAAGCTGATTGCAGAATTGAAAGATTCAATGATTAATCCACTTCCAGCTCTTATTCTACCTTTTGTCTTTGGTTTTATTAGTTATTATATAGCTGAATCTGACAAAAGTGGTGCAGTTCTCATAGGTACTACAATAGGTCTTTGTTTGGGAGTTTTTATAGGATGGCTTAGCAAAACCCAAGTAATCAAAGAATTTACAGGACACAAAAGCACAAGTTTTAGTATTTATGAAAGTTATATGGAAATAGAGAATGTAAAATTTTATTGGAATGAAATAGAACAAATAAATTTTAAAAGAACTATGCTTGTAGAATTTGATGATAGATATGGAACTAAAAAAGCATCTTCTCATTATCCTTCATTAGAAATTTACTTAAACAATGGAGAGTTTTTAGAAAGAGAACTTCCCACTACAAACTATCCTAAAATAAAACCTTTTTTATTTGGTCTTGCGTGGGCATCACAATTTACTAGCATTTTTTTTTATACTGAACACGAAAAAGAGTATGGGTTAGTCCAAAGTTTTGATAGAAATTATAAAGGAACTATAAAAATTGGAGTCCCAACACAATTAGCATATAACCCAGAAGAAAATTAGAAATTGAGGGAATTATTTTACTTCTGACTTCTAAAATCTAACTTCTAAATTTATTTTATTTGGAATTAATCTAAATAAGATTTACATTTGTAAAACATTACAAAACACTTCAAATCAACTCTTTACAAGACCTCTATAAAACACTATGCAAACTACCTTTCCTGCATTTCCTTCGATTATTGGTTCTGAATCAAATTCTTTTTCTACTAATTCAAGCAATGAAGACGAATCGTTTTGTCAAGCATTTTCTTGTTGTAAGAAAGACAAATGTTGTAAAAAGTATAAGAAAAAAGGCAGACATTGTAAAAAATGCCCAAAAATATAATTCTAATATAATTTTCAGTATAATTTTGAGATTATGAAAAAAAATACGATTGCTCTTATAAAATATTGGTATTTTACGAATAGAAAGTTTAAATTTGCATACTTAGTAAAAAGTATATAGTTTTAGTGCCAAGATAGAATGGCAATTCACAAAACTTTTTTTTTATCTATGAGTTAAATAATAAAGAAGTTAAATTTTGAGGTTAAATCAGTAGTTGAATATTATTGATTATTCATTTACAATTTATCACTTATAATTCAACAGTCTTTAAAAAGGCTCATTTTTTATATTCAAATTATTCATTAAATAAGGAGGTTACAATCGCAAAAACATATAGAAGAGGTGGCAGACGACCTATCAGAAGAGAGGAAGACCCTCATCGTATAAATCGTCGTATCAGAGCAAAAGAAATTCGCATCGTAGGTGATGATGTCGAAAACGGAATTTATTCTACTGCTGATGCTTTAGAAATTGCTCAAAAATTGGGGCTTGATTTAGTAGAAATTGCTCCCAACGGTACACCACCTGTTTGTAAAATTATCGATTATTCGAAATTCAAATACGAACAGAAAAAGAAACAAAAAGAACTAAAAGCCAATGCTCATAAAGTAGTGGTTAAAGAAATTCGTTTTGGTCCTAATACCAACGAACACGATTTAGACTTCAAAACAAAACACGCCCAAAAGTTTCTTGAAGAAGGAAATAAAGTAAAAGCATACGTTCAATTTGCAGGGCGAACAATTGTCTTTAAAGATAGAGGAAGAGAAATTTTAGATCGTTTTGCAGAAGCAGTAGAAGAATACGGAAAGCCAGAAGGTTATCCGAAAATGGAAGGTAAACGTATGATTATTATGTTTACTCCAAAAAATATTCCTAAGCCTAAGAAAAAATCAGATTCTAATAAAAGTAGTAAGTCAAAATCAGATAAACCTACTGGAAAAAGTAAGGATACTGAAAGCAAAAAAACTGATGCAAAGGGAACAGAGAATAAAGACTCTAAAAAAGAAGAAAAAGCTTCTGTAAAAAAAGCCCCAACAGCCAAAAAAGCTTCTCCCAAAAAGAAAAGTAATGAGGAAGAAGAATAAATAGAAACTGACAAATTTGTCATTTAAAGCTATTTAAGATTAGAAAAAGTAGTTAAATTAATTTTTAACTGCTTTTTTTATGGAATAAATACGGAAAAGAGTGCAAAATAATTTAGAAAGTAGCCTAAAAAATACTACCTTTGTAGGCTCAAATGGAATACCTTGTTATAGAATTAACTAAATTAATATGATTGTCAAGGATTATTTTATTTTATTTTTTATAAAAATTATTTCATTTGATTTAAGTTGCTTTTTTTTAATTCAATAAAACAGTGCAATTATGCCTAAGATGAAAACCAACTCAGGCGCAAAAAAACGTTTTAAACTTACTGGTAGTGGAAAAATAAAGCGTAAACACGCATTTATGAACCACATTCTTACCAAAAAGTCTCACAAACGTAAGAAGCGTCTTGCTCAATTTGCTATCGTTCATTCAACTGACGAAAAGCGTATCAAAAAATTGCTTATCAACATGAAGTAATAAGTATCAATTACGAATTACGAATTAGTTCTCTGAACTGAATATTTCATAATTCTGAAACTGATATTTATTTAATTTATATTTCAAGCAAATTGTTTTTTAACTTTCTATGACTAGACCTAACTAAGTTGTAGAATAGGAAAACATCGCATACAAATCGTGTATGTATCTTTTTTAATTTAGGTTTCTTTTACCAGAGAATAGGCTCTTTTGAAGAATTACGAATTATGGATTGCGAATTACGAATGAAAAATACTTCATTTGTAAAATGTAATTTAGAGGTATTTATCTTACCAAATTCTGATTATTTTCTACTAAAAAAGTATAAATAGAAAAAAAATATTTTTCTTTTATCGCCAACTCTCAAAAATTGTTATAATTATGCCTCGTTCGGTAAACCATGTAGCTTCCCGTGCTCGTCGTAAGCGAGTAATGCAACACGCCAAAGGATTCTTTGGTCGTCGTAAAAATGTTTGGACAGTAGCAAAAAATGCTGTCGAAAAGAGTTTTGAATATGCCTATATAGGTCGTAAACTCAAAAAACGTGATTTCCGTAGTATCTGGATTCAACGTATCAATGCAGGCGCACGTCAGCATGGAATGTCTTATTCTCAATTTATGGGCAAAATCCACAAAGCAGGAATTACATTAAATCGTAAAGTTCTTGCTGATTTGGCTATGAATCATCCTGAAGCATTTAAGTCGATTGTAGAAAAAGTAAAATAGATATTATCTATTTTGTAAGACTATAATTTCTTATATAAGTTAAAAAAAATCCTCTTTTCTACGATTTACTTCCAATGAAAAGAGGATTTTTGTTTATAAAAAAAATCTTCTAAAAGAAGAAAAAATATCAAAACTATTTTTAGTTGTCAAGAGTTTTTTTATCTTTCGTACTTACTTTAATTTTCACACAATATACAATACATTTTTATTATTCATTTTACTTATTATAGTTATTGATTATTTTATAATTCGTAACTGATTTAAACCTTTAAGTGGAAATCGTTTTAACTATTTCAGGCTATTTTTCAGACTTTTTCTCAAACCTAGATTGGGCGCAAATCAAGGTCTTATTGGTGTATCTATCTATTCCGATTTCAAGTGGAATTATTGGCTGGGCTACTAACTGGATGGCTCTCCTTATGACTTTCTATCCTCTTGAATACGTAGGAATTAAACCATTTGGTTGGCAGGGAATTATTCCCTCAAAAGCGCAAAAAATGGCAACCAAATCAGTAGAAATGCTGACTTCCAAACTCTTACGTATAGAAGAACGTTTTGAGCAACTTGACCCTATCATTGTTGCACGTCAGATGCAACCCGAATTAGAAACTTTGAGTGTCAAGATTATTAATGAAGCAATGGAAGCACAAGCAGGAATAATTTGGAAAAACACTCCTATTCCTATCAAAAAGCAAATTTATGAACGTGCAAAACAAGAAATCCCAAATGCCGTAGTAGATATTATGTTAGAAGTAAATGGAGAAATTGATAAACTTCTAGACCTAAAGCGTATTGCTATCGAAACGCTAATGGCTGACAAACAGCTTGTTAATGAAATTTTTTTACGTTGTGGAGAAAAAGAATTTAAGTTTATAGAAGTATCTGGTTTTTGGTTTGGTGGTATTTTTGGCTTGGCTCAAATGGTTCTTTCTTATAATTTCTCTTCTGGCTCTTGGTTTATTCTCCCTGGTTGTGGTTTAATTGTAGGTTATTTGACAAATGTTTTGGCTCTAAAGCTCATCTTCGAACCCTTAGAACCAATCAATATTTTAGGAATTTATAAATTTCAAGGATTATTTCTCAAAAGACAAAAAGAAGTAGCTAGAGAATATGCAAAAGTAATTACGGAAAAAATATTACCTACTGAGGTTATGACAGAGTATTTAGTAAGAGGTCCTGCTTCGGATAAACTTGCCGTTATTATAAATAAAGAAGTTAGTAATTTGGTTGATGATGTAGTTGAGGATATAGCTGGAGCGTCTCGCCCTATTTTTACGCTTGTAGCTGGAAAACGAATGGATATTGCCAAAAATATCATAATGTTTCATTTTATGAGAGAGCTGCCTATCGTTGTCAAACAAACAGAGGAATACGCAGGAGAAGCTTTGAATATAGAAAATACACTTGCAGAGCGAATGGGTAACTTATCCTTTAAAGAGTTTGAAGGGTTTTTGCGTCCTGTTTTTCAAGAAGATGAATGGATTTTGATTTTGGTAGGGGCAATATTGGGAATGTTTGCAGGAATATTGCAGTTTGTAGTGATGTTGTATTTTGGTTTGGTCTAAAAAGAAAGAAATTTACAATAAAATTACATACATACTATTCAAGAAAAAAGCCTTTTTTTTGCTTAATTTAGAGTTAAAATTGCGTTAATTTAAAATTAATACAAGAAAAATCAATTATTTTGAATTTTATTGCAACCTTTTTGGTGTTTTTTGGGTCATGATAATAAAGGAAACTTAATATAATTATATTTAGATTAGATTTTAAGAATACTAACTAAGCCTATAATGTTCCATTTTTGTTATTATTTACCCACTTACCTCAAAATTGTATTCTCATGAAAGCGCAAAGTATTCCATTTATCTTGATGATTTTCTTGATGCTTGGAGCAGGAATTACGGCCTGTCAAAAAATTAGCCCAAAAGAAAAAACTTCTCAAGGAAGTTTATTAGTTCGTACTGCAACTATTCAAGTATTTGATGAGAATGATGCAGAACAAGATGATAGACTATGTGGCTATAAAGTGGCGTTTTTATTAAAAGATGGAACATATATTCTTCCAACCAACTTAAATACTTTTTTGAAAGAACCTTCTCACAACCAAATTGTAAATATTACTTATCGTTCAGAAGATAGCAAAACGATAGACTGCACAGAAGCGAAAAGTGTTTATTTAAGTCATGTTGATATTCCTTCTCTTTCAGGTTTAGAGTAATATGTTTTTTAAAGACTTCTTTTTTTCAAGATAACCCAAATCACGACAGGCGCACCAATAAGCGCAGTTACAGCATTTATAGGCAATACTTTTGAAGACATAGGAAGTTGTGAAATGCTATCACACACTAAAAGTAAAATTCCTCCTACAAGAGCAACAGCAGGAATAAGAATTTGATGACGAGCCGTTTTTATCAAAATTTTGGTAAGGTGTGGTACTGCCAAACCAATAAAGCCAATAGGGCCACAAAAAGCAGTAATACTTCCAGCCAAGATACTTGTCGTAAAGATAATTCCTAAGCGAGTTTTTTGTAAATTCAATCCCATACTTTGAGCATATCGTTCTCCTAAAAGAAGTGCATCTAAAGATTTGTGCATTGTCCAAGTTATCAAAAGTCCTAAGAAATTCAAGAAAAAAAGAAAGGGTAGCTTATCCCAAGTAACTTGTGAAAGACTGCCAAAAGTCCAAAGTAAATATGATTTTATAGCTTCTGCCTCACTAAAATATTGTAAGATACTGACAATCGCACCTGTTGCACTTCCAAACATTAAGCCTACAATCAGTAAAGCCATATTGTTCAAAATTCGAATGGAAGCTACAACAACCAATGACAAAACAAGTGCAGCTCCCAAAGTAGAAGCTATGCTAATTTGCCAAATTGAATTTCCAAAAAGACTAGATTCTGATAAAAGAATATTTAAAAAGCTATTTGTAGATAGTGAAGAAATAAAAAGCATTAAGATAGCCACTCCCAAACTAGCTCCAGAACTAATTCCTAATACAAAAGGACCAGCCAAAGGATTCCTAAAAAGCGTTTGCATTTGAAGTCCACTTACAGAAAGAGCCATTCCCACGATAAGAGCTGTCAGAGCTTTTGGTAACCTAAATTCCCAAATAATAGTAATCCAAGAAGATTTTGAAGATGTTTTTTGAAAAATAATTGTCCAAATTTCAGAAAAAGGAATGGATACAGAACCCAAGGAAAGGTTTACTACAAATAGACAAATTAAGGTTACAAAAAGCGAAATAAAAATGAATGGGTAATTCTGTTTGTTCAAATTTCTAGAGATTGAAGGTTATACGTTTTGATATCCTATTTAAAATATTTGTCATAATTTCTCTTAGTAATGACAAAATAAAGTATGATTTTAACAGTAAAGTTACAAAATTAGTTAGTGTTTCATTTTGATAAAAAACAAAGGAAAAAAGGCTTTCAAAACTTATAAGTTTTGAAAGCCTTTTTATTAGATTAAACTATGATTTATAGCTTATCTTCCTTGTTCGTTTACCCAATTATACTCAAAATCAATAATATCTTGTTCAGTAAAGTTATAAACTTCTTTTAATTTATCGATAGCTAATTGAAGCTTTGGCAATTGATTAAAAGAATCTGTAATGAAAACATAAGAGGTAACATTTCCGTTTGCAGGGGCATTCATATATTCCAAAATTTGGTCAATATCTGCATCACTTATTGCTTTATCATTTTCAGCAATGCCTTTCCAGCCATGTACAAACCCAACAGCCTCACTATACGAATGCAAAGCAGAAGCTCTATCTGCATCAGTGACATCTGCTCCATTCAGTTTTGAAATTGTTCCTAAAAGGTAATTTATAACAGTTGCCATGTTTGATTTTTCCCAATTATAACGAAAATCTGAAAGTGCTTTATCACGGTCTTGGTTATAATCTTGTCCTTTTTCGATGGCTGCTTTTGCTGTAATCAGATTTGTTTTGATAGCTGTATAAAGACCATTACCATCGTTTTTGTCTCTACGAGCTGCATATTTTGCTGCAAAAACATCTTTATTTTGCTCGGCTGCATCACTATTTTGAAAAGAAGGATGCGCCCCAAAAATAGCTACTAATTTGTCTATATCAGCAGCAGTAATATTGTCTGCCTTGATAACAGTAAGGGCATGATTATAAAGCGCAGCACCAAAAAGACCTTTTTCTACTACCTGCTCCAATTCCAAACCATTCTCATCAAATAAATAACCTCCATATACACCTCCATCTCCAATAGGTGCAGTAATTGGGTTGAAAGTTCCACCACTTGCTTTTGCTAGTTCGGGCAACCAGTTTACAACCTTATCAGAATAATAAGCTGTCGTGATGTCTTTTAAAGATGGATTTCCTTGAGTGAAAGCAGTCAAAAGTTCGGCTTCACTTACTCGTGCGCCAGTTCTTCCTACTTGCATTTGAGAAACTAACTCTGAAAGATTTGTGCGTACAGCTAACTCCGTACTGGCATTGCTTTCATAAGCTGCACTTTCATAAGTGGTTGGAACTTCTAGAATTGGGAAGGTTACATCTGTTGTTTCCTCCTCACAAGAAAAGAAAGAAAAAGAAAGAGCTAAAAGAAAAAATGAGTTTTTCCAATTGAATTTCATAATACTACTAGTTTTGTTTTAGAATTTTTGTTAAGTTTATTTAGACTAATTTTAAATAACGGTTCAAAAGTACGCTACTATTTTCAAAATTGCAAGTAGAAATCTAATTTTTTTCTTACTCCATTGACAAAACTTTAATTTTTTGATCAAATTTAGTTTCACTAGTCATTGGATTATTGAGTATTTTTTTAATTTCTATTAATCCATATCTGAAAAAAGAGTATTCATTATATCCATTTGAACAGACTCTTATTTTTGTTTTTTTATGTTTCCATTCTCCTACTTTGTAACACCAAACAAAGGCAATGGAACACAAAGCAATTAATTTAGCTATTTTATTTGGTTCTGTTAATTTTGTATTTTCTAAGTTAAAACCTTGTGATTTTAGTGCTTTAAACAACGTTTCGATTTCCCAACGTTGTTTATAAATTTCAAAAATATTATCCAATAAAACAGGTGATGCTAAATAAATATATCCTTTTTGTGTTCGACTTACAGATAAATATACCTCTGCTTCATTGACTACAAATGTTCCATCTAGTTGATAGGTTTCTGAAATCGAAAGCCCTCTACACCATGCTACAATAGACTTTGTTTTCCCTTTTCTAGTAGCTTTAAAGTTAGATTTTATACGCATTACAAAATCAAATTTTTTTGTAGCTAAATAGAAAAACCATTTTTTACCTATAAACTCTCTATCTGCTACAAGAGCAGTAATAGATAAATTAGGAAATTGATTTAAGAAATCTTCTATCAAATCAATTCGTTGTTGAGTAGCTGAATTTCCTGTCCTCGAAAGTACAGACCAACAAAGAGGAATAGATACCCCTTTATGAGCTGCTGAGAGAAGCAAAATATTAATATGCTCTTTTCCAACTTTCCAATTCGTTCTATCCAAACACAGTACGATATTTTCCCATTGTTCAATGCCTTCTAAGGAAATAATCAAATTAGTAATTGCTTGAAAATCAAGCTCATAATAATTTAAAAAGCGTTCTATACGACGTAAAGAAGAACTGTATTCTACATTCCTTTCAAACGCAGTTGCAATTTGAATTAAACCTCCTAGACCTACCTTTATAACAGCTATTACAAAAAGACCTATAAATTGAACTCGGGCTAAATGAAACCCTTTTAAATGAGAAGATAAAACACTAACTAATTTTGTAACTTTACCACTAGAAGCATACTTTGCTTTCGCCATAATTGAGAAAAATTTTGTGAGAAACTCAATTATGGCTTTTTTTTATCTAAATTTAAAATCTTTTGTCAGAGGACTGAGAATTTTTTTATAAACGTCTCCTTATTAAGATATGAAAAATTAGAATATCATTTTTTTGCTTTCTGAATTTTATGTAGTTTTAGTGTTTACAATTTTTTTGTACTCATTATTTTATTTAACTACAAAGAAATTAGCATAGATTCAAAACGACTTATCCATAAAGAATGCGCCTAAACTTAGACAAGTTTTCAGAACTCCAACAACGCATCATTACAGGAATTTTGGGAGCAATCACAATTCTGACAGCAATTATGTGGAGCGAATGGACTTATTTTTCGCTTTTTTTCTTCATTAGTATGTTTGCCCTTTGGGAGTTTTATAAACTTTTAGGCTTAGACGGAAATTCTCCTTTGCGTATGTTCGGTACGTTTAATGGTCTGTTTCTGTTCACTTTATCCTTTTTGATCGAACGCTTTGCACTCAATTCCAATTACTATATTCTTTTATTGGTCAGTCTTTCGGGAGCTTATTTTATCAAACTTTATAAGAAAGGCGAAACAAAGCCTTTTCATAATATTGCTTTTACTTTTCTAGGAATTATTTATGTTGCTCTGCCTTTTGCTCTTTTGAATATTGCCGTTTTTAAAGACCAGAAATATTATTACGAAATTATTTTGGGTTCTCTTTTTATCCTTTGGGCAAATGATACAGGAGCTTATTTTTCTGGTAAAAACTTTGGAAAGCGTAAACTTTTTGTCCGTATTTCTCCTAAAAAAACATGGGAGGGAAGCATAGGAGGAGGTATTTTGGCTCTGATTGTCGGTACTACTTGGGGATATTTCTTTCAAGAAACTTTATTTTTATGGCAATGGATAGGAATTTCGCTTATCATTATTGTAGCAGGAACGTATGGCGACCTTGTCGAATCTCTTTTCAAGAGAAGTATGAGTATAAAAGATTCAGGTTCTGTCTTACCAGGACATGGTGGTTTTTTAGACCGTTTTGACGGACTTTTAATAGCAGCTCCTTTTATTGTTGCTTTTTTGAGAGTAGTTCCAATTATTATTGAAGCATTTTTAGGAAAGTAATTATTTGATAAATAGTTGTTTTTTTTAGTGAAGTAAGACTAACAAACACATAACTTTAGAATTCAAAAACAAGATACACATGAACACTTTCAAACACATTAAAGAATCTAAAGTAACGATTACACAGCTTATGTTACCTTCGCATTCTAACTTTAGTGGCAAAATTCATGGAGGGCATATTTTAAATCTAATGGATCAGATTGCTTTTGCTTGTGCCTCCAAACATTCAGGAAATTATTGTGTAACAGCTTCTGTAAATAAAGTTGATTTTCTGAATCCTATTGAAGTGGGAGAACTAGTTACTCTGAAAGCTTCTATTAATTTTACTGGCAGAACTTCTATGGTGGTTGGGCTTCGAATAACTTCTGAAAATGTCATTACTGGTGTTACTAAACATTGTAATTCTTCTTATTTTACAATGGTTGCAAAAGACCAAGATGGAAAAAGTACGCCTGTTCCTGGTATTATTCTGACTACAAAAGAAGAAATTAGACGTTTTGCCAGAAGTATTACAAGACAACAAGAAGGTACAAACAGAACATCAAGGTTTAATGATAAAATTTTTAAAGTAGAAGATTATTTACATCTTTTTGAAAACAGTAATTCTAAGATTGAATTAGAAGAGAAAGAATAAGAACATTATTAATGATAACTATGACTATTAATTGCAATATAAATTAGTCTCATAGAACATACCATTTGTAGTCAGAAGTTTGAATGATTATTGTACCTTTTAATCAGTAAAATCTAAAATCTTATGCCACAAAATCCTCCATCAAATAGACTCTCATCACTTGTAGGATTTATTTTACTGTTTGGAATTATTGGTTTTACCGTTTACATAAATACTGTGGGCAAAAAAAAGGAAATAAAAGTAATTCCAGAAAAATACTTAACTCATTTTGATAGTATAGATGTAGTTAATCTTTGGAAGCTAGAAAAATTTCAAACGGGTTATCCTAACTTAAAAATAAGTGATGTTGGTTCTTCAACTGATATAGAAATTACTAAAATAATAAATGAATATACCACAAAAGAGTCTGCACCTAATTATGGAACTCTCCTATTTATAAATGGAAAAAACATTGAAGGAACTACAAATAAAAAATTTATTGATTTTTTTGCTACTTCTACTGATAAATATAGTTTTGAATTGAACAATGTAGGGAATTTATTTCTACAATATCAAATTAATTCTATTACAAGTGAGCCAGAGAACGGTAATTTTACATGTATAGAGTTTAAGAATGATGTTCAACTATTTTTGATAAAAGAAAATATAGAGATAAAAAGTCATTATTATAGAAGTTTATTGAGAGAATCAGAATATATAAATGATAGTACAGCATTGTTTTTACCTTCTAATTTCGTAGAAAATAATACAAAATCAACCATTGAATAAACTACCATCACTTATAGGGTTTCTTTTACTGATTGGAATTATAGGTTTTACTGTCTATATAAATTTCTTTGCTCAAGAACCTATTGAGAAGGAAGCTATAAAAAGCCACGAAGCTGTAGAAATAGAACAACCTCAATACAGAGTTTTAGATTCAACTGATTTGGCTGCGCTTTGGAAACTAAAAAATCTGCAAACAGATTCTATACGTTTAAGTATTGATAAAACAAGAACTAATATTCAAATTAATGAACTAAGAGCAAGTTCAGACTACATTCTTTTAAAAGAGTCTGGTGTGTATGATGAGCTTAATGATTCTGTAAAAGAACTAATTCAGAAAAATTATTTTGAAGAGACAAAAATGGGTTATTATGGAACATTAAGTTTTAAAAACTCTCAAGATAAAAAGCAGGAAAATATATTCGAAGATTTTTATATGAAAGATACAAGGATTATTCCTGTAAAATCCCTCAAATTACGAGACGTAGGAAATATGTTTCTAGAATATGGAATTAAATCTATACAAACAAAGCCACAAATAGGAGATTTTACTATCATTTATTTAAGAGATGGTAGAGAAATTTTTTTAATAAAAGAAAATATAACCATTAATGGGGATTATTATAAAGAAAGATTAGAAAGTGCAGAATATCTAAATGATAGCACAAGAGTCGTTTTACCTATACTCTAATAGTGTTTTATTATTTCCCCAATTCCATTACACGTCTAGCAATATCCTTTGCAGCATCAGGACGAGCAAAATTTTTAATATTATTCTTTAGTTTTTCTTGTTGATTTTCATCATTTAGAACATAAATAAGCGTTGGAATAAGTCTTTCGTCTGCTTCATTATCCTTTATAAGCATTGCAGCCTCTTCTTTGGCAAGTGCCATTGCATTTTTGGTTTGATGGTCTTCGGCTACATTGGGCGAAGGAATCAGAATAGCAGGTTTTTCAGCTAAAGTAAGTTCAGAAATCGTCAAAGCACCAGCACGACCAATCACAACATCAGCACACTGATAAGCCTTTTTCATATCATAAATAAAATCACTTACAAAAAGATTAGAATGATTTAAGAGATTTTTGGCAGCTAACTGTTTTTTGATAGCATCAATATAAAATTTCCCAGTTTGCCAAATAAGTTGAAAGTTGCTTTCCAATATTGTATCAATACCATTTAAGACAGACTCATTGATGACTTTTGCACCACCACTTCCACCCATTACCAAAATGGTTTTTTTTCCTTTTATAAGATTAAAATAATCAAAATCAGTTTGTGTTGGATTGGGTAAACTTTTTAAATCCGAACGAACAGGGTTTCCAGTAAACTGTATTTTTTTTGTTGGAAAATAATTATCCATATCTGGATAAGCCACACAAATCGCATCTACTTGGCGAGAGAGAATTTTGTTTGTAATTCCTGCGTGTCCGTTTTGTTCTTGAATGAGTGTTGGAATATTCATAGCAGAAGCCACTTGCAAAACTGCACCACTTGCATAACCACCTGTTCCTACGACTACATTAGGTTTAAATTCTTTAATTACATTTCGTGCTTGACTCAAGCTTCCAAACAAACGAACAGGAAATTTTAAGTTCTCTAAAATATTTTTTGGCGAAAAGCTACGCTGCAAACCACGAATAGGCAGACCAATGACACGATAACCTGCCTTGGGTACTTTTTCCATTTCCATTTTTCCTTCTGCTCCAACAAACAGAATTTCTGTATTCGGATTGATTTCCTTCAAGGCATCAGCAATAGCAATTCCAGGATAAATATGTCCACCTGTTCCACCTCCACTTATAATTACTCGCACGATAGTTTGATTTTTAGATTGAATAGTATATTTTGTATTTTTTCTTTGGCTATCATTTTGTAAAAATACGAACTCTAATTGAATCTAACTATTTTTAAAATTGATTATTATTTTACTCTACAATATTTTTGTGTTTTGCTAGTTTAGAAGGTAAAACAAAATTCGTTTTTCTTTGATTATCTTTGTATAAGTAAATGAGTAGAATTAAGTATAACTAAAAATACTGTAACTTATTGGTAAATGATTTATATGATTTTTAAGATAAAATGAAGATACATGCAATTTCAAATATAATTTATTATTTTATTATATGATTTTGTATTATCCTGTAATTATCATAGTAATCATAAAACCGATAGCTCGGCGAAGCCAAATCACTCGCTAATCAGTCATTACTTATATTTAATTTTGTACAGTTACTTAAATTAAAAAAATACTTGTTATTGGTACTACTAAATCAATAATGAAATAAAAACCTTAACTTCTATGAAAAGATTAAATCGTGTCTCATTTATCATCTTAATAGCTTTATTTTTAAGCAATGTATTTTTCTCTTGTAATAATAAAAAGACAGGAGAAGGAGAAGAAAATATAGAAACTATTTCAGAAGAAAATCAAGAAGCAGCAGAAGAGGAAGCTCTTTGGGAAAAAGCAACCGAAAATATGGCTGATACTGACACACTTGCACTGCCTGACAAACTCACTATGCTCAATGATAGTGTTGCCATAAGTTGGAACAGGCTCTTGTCAGCCGAGCGTGAAAAAGACGATATGTTGCAGAAATTTGTACGTGAAGCTCGTTATGTAGAAGGGTTCAATGGAAAGGAACTAATAGACCAATTAGAGGTAGAAAGAAAAGCTCTTTTGAAATTGCGTTATGATGAAAAGACAATGCAGAGCGCAAAAACAATGGATGCCTATGATAAAAAACTAGCTCAAATTCAGAAACTTGTAAAACAAATAAAGGAAAATAACCCTGAACTTGAGCGTTATCCAATTCCATATTCTGTTATTACTTATTTTTCAAATTCAGATAACACAGATTTTCTTTTACGTAAGAGTTATACGGATTATGCAAATCAACTCAATGAACTTTTGATGGTTAAAAAAGATGAAATTCCTACTTTGGGAGAGCAATTTGTAAAGATAAAATCAGCTCCTAAGTTTGAATACGGTGATTTGAATTAAATTTCCACCTGTTTATTTCAATCTTAATTTAGGAATAGTTATTGCAATTTTACTAGATAAATTAGACTCAAAAGAGGGTTTTTACTCTTCAACCTGTCTTTTTAAAGTAATATCAGAGACCTATTCCTAAACTACTTATCACTATTCTATTATGAAAAAAATACATACATCTTTACTTTTGAATAAATTAAAAAACTCGCCTTTACGAATTTTTGTCATTTTGGCAGTTTCTTTAGGGTTTCTTACTTTTTCGACTTCTGCATTTATGACCTATCAAAACGGAAATAGAGTAGCTATGCTTTCTGATGTTACTTTCAAAAAAGGAGAAAAAATTTCTTATTTAGTGCATTATGGTTTTATCAATGCTGGGGAAGCTGTCGTAAAGGTAGATGATAATTTTCATAATATAGATGGAAATAGTTGTTATAAAGTAGAGGTAGAAGGCAAGTCAGTTGGCGTTTTTGGATGGACAACCAATATAGATGATAAATGGAGTTCGTATATAGACAGACAGAAACACATTCCACGCAAATTCCATAGAAAAATAAAGGAAAATAAGTATAGAAAAGAAGAAACGGTTATGTTTGACCATAGTGGAAAACAAGCAAGTGTAAAGTATAAGAAAAGAAATGATAAGAATTGGAAAAGAAAAGAATATCCCATTCCCACAAATGTACAGGATATGATTAGTGGCTATTACTTTTTGCGTAGAGTAGATTATGAAAAGCTAACTAAAAACGAAATTATCCGAATGGATGCCTTCTTTGAAGATTCAGTGTATGATTTTAAGGTGCGTTATATCGGAAAGGAAATTATCAAAACTAAAATAGGTAAAAAAGAAACTTTTGTAATGAGTCCAATAATGCCAGAAAACGGACTTTTTAGTGGAAAAGAATCTATCAAAATTTGGATGTCTGCCGATGAAGATAGAATCCCTCTCAAAATTAGAGCTAATATGTTCATTGGTGGCATTGAGGTAGATGTAACTGAATATGAAAAGTAAAATAAGATTTCAGAGTCTGATTTTTACACATTTTACCCACAATTTTAATTGTGGGTTTTATTATATTCAAATTTAACGTTTTTATTGTACTCTAAACTCTTTAAGTAAACGAGCATGAGGAGATTTTGAGATAATCCACTCTATAGACTTTCCTTTATCAAAACTATTTTTTCCGATAAATCTTTTTATTTTTCTAAGTTTGACAAAGCTGTCATTTTCACTTGCCACAATCACAATTTTTTTCTCATAGTTTTTAGAAATTTGTTTCCAATCTTTTTCATAAATCTCAAAACTGCGATATGCAAACCAAGCAGAAGCAAGAGAGTTTATTCCATGGTAAATCTGATAACGAATAAGTTTTTGTGCATTTTTTGGAAAAATTAAAGAAGAAATAGAAATAATAATCTCTTTAAAGAAAGTGGAAGAAACTACTTTTTTGAGTGTTTTCTTTCCTAATGTAGTTTGTGTACCGAATCTATACCAAGGGCTAATGGCTAACGTTTCGGGAGCAATCAAGATAATCTTGTTTATACAAATAGAACTAAGTTGTGAAAAGTTAGAAATAAGTTGTAAGGCTGGACGAACACCCAATGAAAAGCCAATGACATTAATGGATACTTCTCCATTCATTTTTTCTAAAATGTCTTGCATCAACAAAAGCCAGTTTTTGAGTGTTGTTTCTCTCTGATTTGAAATGTTATCTTGTCTTTTTTCATGATAAAATAAACCAAAACTATAAACTATAAAACCATTTTGATTTGCAAAGTGTTTAAATGCTTCCGTGCTTTGTCCAATCCCATGAAAAGCAAACCAAATTTTAGGTATTGTTTTATCTCCTAGTTTTTTATTTTTACTTTCAAAAATTTCATATTCTAATTTATACACATTATTCCAAATAAAATTTCTTAATTAAACTAACAACTAGATTTATATTTTGTTTCTTGAGTAGTAAAACAGTATTTTGAAATAAAAACATCAAAAAATATTTTATGAACAAAAATATACGTCTATCTTCAGAAGAAAAAGTAGTTCTTCTTTTATCTTTTTTTCGTTTCCATTCTTTGGTTATTCTTTTGTTTTTGGGTTGCTTTGTTTTTTCCCTAAGTTCGTGCAACTCCTCCAAGACTGTTCAGAGGGATAAATATAATGGTTTTAGCTTCAAAAGAGCAAATAAAAAATCTCTAACATTAAAATTCAACTTAGTAAATAATTTAATAATCATTCCTGTAAGAATAAATAATTCGGATACACTTCACTTTATTTTAGATAGTGGCGTACAAAGTATGTTGATTACAGAGTTAGGAGTAGGAGATAAATTACAGATAAATTATGTACAAGAAATTGAGCTTTCTGGGCTTGGTTCTGGTGAAAAACTTACGGCTTATGCCTCTCCTGATAATAACCTTAATATTTCGGGTATTATAGGTCATCATCAAGATTTGATTATCTTGAAAGAAGATATTTTTCATTTATCTGATCGTTTTGGTATGCGTATTCATGGCATTATGGGATACAATATTTTTGCAGATTTTATAGTGAAGGTAAATTATGAAAATAAAACAATCACATTCTACAATAAGAAAAGGTATGAGTACAAACCTCACAAAAAAGATGTCATTATTCCTATAGAAATAGTTGATTTAAAACCATATATTTGGGCGAATCTACAACAACATTCAATCGCCAATTCCACTCAAGAAGATACTACAACAGTTCCTGTTAAGTTACTTATCGATACAGGGGGAGGACACGCCATTTGGATAGATATATCTTCTGATGACAGATTAAAAATTCCTAAAAAAAATAAAGCAGCATATCTTGGAAAAGGAATGAGAGGAGACATAAAAGGGTATCTAGGACGCTCCTCAAAGCTATATTTGAAGGGATTAGAATTAGAGGGAGTAACGACAGCTTTTCCAGATTCTACTTCTATATCGATGGTAAGAGGGCAAGGAGGTAGAAATGGTAGTTTGGGTTCAGAGATTTTAAGGCGTTTTTATATTACTTTTGATTACTCAAGAAATAGAATGATTTTACGACCTAATCGAAAGTTTCGTGAACGTTTTAACTATAATATGGCTGGAATAGAAATATCAACACCAGCCCCAGGTTCATCTATTTATTTTATTTCTAATATAGAAGAAAACTCTCCTGTTTCTGATTTGGACGTACAGGTAGATGACCAAATAATGAGTATTAACGGAGAAAACATAAGTAAATTTACTATCAATGATATTTATGAACTCTTTAGAAGTACAGAAGGACGTAAAATCGAACTTGTATTAAGACGAGGAGGAGATGCGCTTAATGAATGGAGAGTAAAATTTAGATTAGAAAACCCTATTTAAAGAACAAAAAAATATTTACCTTTGTAGTTATACAAAATCACAATACGATTTTTTTAAAAATTACCTATTCAATACGTTTTTCTATGGATTACGGCTCTTTGCTCAAAGATCTTTTAATTATTACGCTGCCAGCAGGCGCAGTTTTGTACGGCATGTTTTTGGTCGTCAAATCATTTATCGGACGAGAGATGAATCAATCTTTACTTCAACTCAAATCTAAAAATAGTGAAATTGCACTTCCCATTCGCTTACAAGCCTATGAAAGAATGGCTATTTTTTTAGAGCGAAATTCTGTCAATAATTTAATTCCCCGTCTTACAGATGGAGGACAGTCTGCTGTTGAACTGCATCAAGTTTTACTATTTACAATTCGTGAAGAGTTTAATCATAATGTAGCACAACAGATTTATATTAGCCAACCAGCTTGGGAATATATTAAAAGTGCAGTAGAGGAATTTATTTCTATTATAAATCAAGCTAACCGAGAGCTTCCAGAAGGAGCAACAGGGTTTGACCTTTCAAGACGAATTTTTGAGCTACAAGGAGAAAAAGAAATTTCTCAAAATGAAGCTTCTCTTCAATTTATGAAAGAAGAAATTCAGCAATATTTTTAAGAAAAAAAGATTTACAAGTTTGTAGAGTCAAACTACAATCACCTTTGATAAATGACATTTTCTATTTTGAGAGAATGTCATTTTTTTTGCTCTATCGTAAATAACATATAAAAGTAATATTTATTTTTATGTGTTATTTTATTACTTTTGTAAAGTTTTAAAAAAAGCACAAACATTATATGATTACATTGTTATTTACTGAATCCAAATTTGGATTATACTCATTAAGCAAAAATGCACCAGAATCTTATTGAATTAGAGTCTACTTGTTCTACTGGTTATTCAAAACAAATAATCTTTAAAAGACACAATATGATTGACCAAGAAAGGTCATCAATTATCTTCTTAAATGGATTACTATATGACCAAAATAGATGGATTGAAACTTGCCAACACCTTTTTGAACTTTCATACAACTTACTTACTTTTGACTTTTATGGGCAAGGAAGGACAGTAGAAAGTAATAAAATACCTACACAACCTATTTCATTAGATAATCAAGTAGAAGATTTATATCAGTTGATAGTACAAGAGGTGGGAGATAAAGCTGTTATATTAGTTGGATTATCTTATGGAGGGGCAGTAGCTCAAAGGTTTGGCATGAAATATCCAAATTTAATAGAAAAAATACTATTAATTGCGCCTTATATACAACCCATAAACCAGCTAGAATCTATTGTAGAACAACAATCTTATTTGACAAATTTATTTGTTCCTTTCCTATCTTTCTCAGAGTGTTTTGATTTTCATCTCAAAAATCTTATGGGAGTGGAAGTCTTTAAAGATAAATTAGAAAAGGGAAATTTAGACAATATTCAACTTCATAGTGAAGGAACTTTTCGTTTAGCACAAGGAATAAAACATCTTCATATAAATCCTATTGAACTTGAAAAACTACCAAAGAACTCAGTAAGTCTCTTAATACCAAAATATGATGAATATACTTCAGTATTAGATTACCTTGCTTTTTGGAATAATATACCTTCAAGGGTCAAAAGTAATGTTGAAATATTACCTACAATGCATAGAGTTCCTGGTGCAGAACCAAAAGCTTTGGCTGACTGGATTAAAAAAGAAGTAGTATAATTCCTAATAAAATTAATCCTTATATTTTGAATTAAAATTTGAATTGTAAGGATTTTTATTATCTGATTAATACTTAATTAAGTAAATGAAACGATTTAAACTCAACAAAAAGAAAATTCTAAAATATGCAGGAATTTGTTTTCTGCTGTGTGCTATTTTAGCAATTTGGCAAAGAGAACTTATCGCTTACGGGTTTTTGCAGCTTAACGGACAGTTAGAGGTTATGAATAATGCTCGTTCGTTTGAAGAACTCAAAAAAGATAAAAACTTTCCAGATTCTCTAAAAGCAAAAATCAAAATTATTGAAGAAGCTCGTCAGTTTGGAATGGAAAAGCTAGGAATGAAACCTTCTCAGAACTACACCAAAATCTATGACCAAAAAGGGAAAGATATTTTGTGGAATGTTTCGGCTTCTTATCCCTATAAGTTAGAGGCATATGAATGGAAATTTCCGATAGTAGGAAAGTTTTCTTACAAAGGCTATTTTGATTTAGAAAAAGCAAAAAAAGAAAGAGATAGGTTGAAAAATGAAGGCGAGGAAGGAATTAAATTTGACACAAATATTCGTTCTGTTTCTGCTTGGTCGACACTTGGTTGGTTTGAAGATGTTTTGCTTTCTAATAACTTAAAAAGAAGTGAAGGCGATTTGGTAGAACTAATTTTGCACGAACTCACACACGCTACGCTTTATGTAAAAGACAGCGTAAATTTTAATGAAAACCTAGCTAATTTTGTAGGAGAAGAAGGTGCAAAACTTTTTTTAGAGGAAAAATATGGAAAAAAATCTAAAGAATTAAATGAGTATATTTTTTTGCTTCAAGACTCTAAAAGGTATAGGAGTTTCATGCTTTTGGCTTCTACTTCTTTAGATTCGGTATATGAATATAGTTCTAATAATAGTTTTTCAGAAGAAAAAACAGAGAAAATGAAACAGCAGCATTTTAATCTGATTAAATCAAAAATAGATACGGTTTCATTTTCTAATAAAAACTGGGCAAAACGTTTTCAAGAGCGAGAACTAAACAACACCAATTTTATGAGTGTCAGAAGATATAATTCAAGTCAAGATACATTGAAAAATATTTTTGAAGAAAGATTTAATCAAGATTTGAAAGCATTCTTGAAGTATTTTAGTGAAAAGTATCCTTCCTTATAAGCTTTATTTCAAATTCTATTTCTTCGAATTATTTATTTTTATATCAGCTTTTATTTCTTCAAAAATAATTTCTTTTTCTGTCTTTTTAATTGTTACAGCGTGTAAAGGATAAGTAAGAGCCATTGTAAGCATTGCCCCTTTTTCTGGATTTATTTCTTTATAGAAAACAGTTATTTTATCATTTGCCTCTATTATTTTTTCGATTTCTATATCAAAACCTCCTGTGTTTTTCATTCCAGACATTACCATCAAAAGCGTATTTGTTTTCAAATCTACTTCCAAGAGTTCTTTTGGCATATCATTACCATTTGCTATTTCAAAGCCTTTTAAGTCAGTTTGAGCTTGTACTATTTTTGTTCCTTTTGTTTCGCTCCCAAAAGTCATTGTTTTCAAAACTGTTTCGAAAGGAATGGATTTGTTTTCTTGTTTGTCCTTACTAGATTTACAAGATAAAAAAGTTGAACATAAAATTGAGAAAACAAACAAAGAGATAAATTTCATAAAGAGTTATTGGTTATAAATTAAATAGGAGTAAAAAGATTAAAAAATAATTTTCTTTTTGGCTTCTTGCTTGAAAAGTGATTTATCTATCGGAACAACTCCTAACGATTCACAAACCAAACCACCACCCAAATTAGCCAACTGAGCTACTGTCTTTAGTGGCAATTTTAGAGCCATACAAAGTCCTGTAATACTCACAACCGTATCACCAGCACCCGAAACATCAGATATTTCTCGTTTATGAGCTGCTATTTTATGACTTTGAGACGAGTCAGCAATATAAACACCATATTCAGAAAGAGTAATCAAGACTGATTTGAGCTGCATCTTTTGAGCAAGTTCTTTGACGGCAAGAGCAATTTCACTTTCATTTAATTTGCTCAAATCTGTATTTTTTACATCAATATTTTTTCCTAATCCTTCTTGAAGTTCTTTCAAATTAGGTTTAAAAAGTGTGGCGTTTTTATAGTGCCAAAAGTTTCTTTTCTTTGGGTCAATGACAGTAGGAATATCTTTTTGATTAGCAAAATCAATGAGTTCTGAAATTACTTTTTCTGTCAGAACGCCCTTATCATAATCTTCAAAAATAATTACATCAGCTTTGAGAGCGAGTTCTTTTACTTTATTAATCAATTCTTCACTTTCTTGTTCTGAAATAGGTTTTGTAGTCTCTGAATCTATACGAAGAAGATGCTGTGAACCTGCCAAAATACGGTGTTTGATAGTAGTAGGACGGTCTTTGCTATGAATAATTCCACCTACATCAATGTTTTGTTCTCTAAATATTTCAATAAGATTTTCACTTTCTTTATCGTTTCCAACTACCGAACACATAATTGTTTTTGCTCCTAAAGATTTGAGGTTCAAAGCAACGTTTGCAGCTCCTCCAAGTCGGCTTTCTCTATCTTGCAGATTAACGATAGGAACAGGAGCTTCTGGCGAAATGCGTTCGACCTTCCCCCATAAATACGAATCTATCATTACATCTCCAATAACCAGAGCTGTAAGGGTATTAAAATTTTCAAAAATGGAATCCAATGACATGTGGCAATAAATAATTAAATTTCTTTACTGTTTTGAGTTTTTGTGGTTGTTGGTGTCGCTTTTACTAAAACACCAACAACGGCATTTTTCTTTTCGAATCAAACTGATTTGGCAAAGGTCGTAATTATTCAAGTAAATTAATAAAGAATTAGTTAGATAAAAATAATAAATTTGTATTTCGCTTCAATTTTATAGCTATTTTTTTGCTGTTATGCTTTCAAGCCTTCTCAAAAAAACGTATATTTCATTATTGTCTAAATGAGCTACTCACTTTCATTATTTTATTGATTTGCCAGATTCTTCTATTCATATTGATTATTTTGAGGCATTAGCCAAACTCACTCGTAGCCAAAAAGCCGAATTAAAAGATTTTTCGGAAGCTGTAGAGGAAGTAATTCATACAGCTATTAGCACATTGAAGGTAGCTAGTATAAATTTGTGGCTAGTAGATAGAGAGAAAAATCAAATAAAGTGTGTTGCAAATTCACAAGAAGATAAAATAAAAGTCTCTAATAGTGATTTGGATAATGAAAAAATGCCTATTTACTTTCAAACGATGGAAGAAGGCGAACTCATCGCTTCAGATAATGTCTATCAAGATAAACGTGTGGAAGAGCTAGTGGAAGTTTATTTTAAGCCAAATTTAATTACTTCAATTATTGATATGCCTATTCATATTGAAGGAGAACTAAAGGCAGTTTTGTGTTGCAATCATATTGGAGAGGCACGTGAATGGCAGATTAGAGAACAACAATTTGTGTTGGCTATTGGAAATATTATTGCGCTTCTTTTAGAAATTTGGGAACACAAACAAACCGAAAAGCGTCTTATACATAATGATAACCTACTTAGAGGAATTAATTCTTGTATCTTTCAACTTTTTACTACTCTTGATTTTCAAGAAGGATTAGACACAGCAGTTTCTACGATTGGAAAAGCAACTAAAACAGACCGAGTATTTATTTTTCAGAATTTTTTAGATGATACAAAAGAGGAGTGTTGTAAAATTATTCACGAATGGACAAGCCAACCTGAGTATAAACAGATTCATAAAAGCGAGTGGAAGAACGTAAACTATAGAGTTACAGGATTAGAAGATTGGAGAAATCAATTGGAAGCTGGAAAGGGAATTAAAAATATGAAGACAAGTCTTGCCCAAGTAGATAAATATTTCTTATGGAGCAATCATGCTAAATCTACACTTGTTGTTCCTATTTTTGTCCATGAAAAAGAGTTTTGGGGATTTATAGGATTAGAAGACTGTGAAGGAAAACATATTTGGACACTCACAGAAGAAAGTTTTATTTTTAACCTTGCCATTACCATTGGAGGAATACTGACTACTCAACACGTTGAAAAACTACTAAAAGAAAAGAATGAACAACTCAAAAAGACAAATGATGAGTTAGACCAATTTGTATATAGTGTCTCGCATGACTTACGTGCGCCTCTTACTTCTGTGATGGGAATTTTGCAGATACTCAAAACAGACATCGCTAATTTTGATAATGTACAGATGTATCTTCAACTTATTTCGAAAAGTGTTACACGTTTGGATAATTATATTCGTGAAGTATTGAGTATCTCTAGGAATAGCCGTACAATAATAGCTAATGAAAATATTGATTTTGAAGAGCTTATAGAAGAAATAAAACAAGACTTAACTTATTTAGAAGAATTCAAACAAGTTGAAGTCAAACTAGATTTAAAATTAGAAAAGAAAAATTTATTTTTTAAAAGTGATAGAATACGTATAAAAGCTATTTTTGATAATCTTATTTCTAATGCAATTCGTTATCATAATCCTTACCGAGAAGATAGTTTCGTTGAAGTATTGATTGAGATAGATAACAAAAAAGCAGAAATTACAATTCAAGACAATGGATTAGGGATTAGCAAAGTTCATATCGAACACATCTTTGATATGTTTTATAGAGCCAATGACCAAAAAATGGGTTCTGGCTTGGGACTTTATATTGTAAAAGAAACCGTTTTGAAACTCAAAGGCACGATAGAAATAGATTCTACTCCCAATGAAGGAACGACATTTAGTATTATGCTGCCTAATAGAAAATGATTTTATTAACTTATAAAACTTCGTTTCTTTCAACCGTCAACGAGACTTCGCCGTCGTTGAGGATAAAAGCCATGCGTTTTATATTTTCTTAGTTTTTCGTAGGGTTGGTAAGTGTTTTTTATTGGAGTTGTTTTAATAGTTTGCTGCTGTCTTCAAATTGTCTTGCAAAAGTAGGGTAGTTAGGAAAGTCTTTAGCTAATTCTTTAAATAATCTAACTGATTCTTTTATGTGTGATTTGGACTTCTCATTTTGATTTATTTTTCTGTAAGTAGAAAATAGCTTTACATGTGAACAAGCCAAGCCACTTTTTAAATCTATATTCATAGAATAATCACTATAAAGTTTTTCATATGATTCAACTTGCTTTCTATAAAAATATAATGCTTTTGTGAAATCTTGTGTTTGGTTTCCTATCTCAAAATGAATATTTCCTAAAAACTGATAAGATATTGCGAGACTTATTTTTAAATTAATATCATTAGGAAACTGCTTACAATAAGTTTCTTCCAAATTATTATTTTCCTTGAAAAATTTTAATGCTTCACTTAAATTACCTAATTTTTGATGTGTTTCTCCAAGTTTTGAGTAGGATATAGCTAATCCATGCATGAAAATAATATCGTTAGGAAACATATTGCAACAGTTTTTTTCTAAATGATGGTATTTCTCATAAAAATGTAATGCCATTTTAAAATTACCCAAACTTTGATATACTTCTCCCAATCTAGAATAAGAAACTGCTAAGCTATTATTACACTCTTTCAGAAAGGGAAAATCTATAAATAATATTTCTATCATATTGTTATATATCATGAAGCACTGTAATGCTTTATTAGGTTCTCCTAATTCTTGATATATTTCTCCTAGCTTAGAGCAAGATATAGCTATTCCACTTGTTACATCAGGATTATTAGTATATTTTTTATCAAGGTTATGATATATAAAGTAAGCCTTTGAATACATTTGTTCAGCTTCATATATGTATCCTGTTTTTACATAAAAACTACCCAGTCTATTACATAGTATTCCTTTAGCCTCGCTATCTTCTACATATTTTATAATTGACTGTGCATATTTTTTGTACTGTAAAGCATCTCTATAGTTTTCTTTGTGATAATTATAATTATCTCTCCAGTCGAATAGTCCATTTAAACTAATCATCATCTTCTCATAATCCTCATCTAATCTATCTTCATTCTTATACCTAACAATTTCAGCCAAAAGCGCATGTATTTCAAATGCTTTTCCATCTTTATTGATTAATCCTCTTTCATTAAGCCCAGTAGAAAGTTCTTGCCAATGGTCTTCATCTTCGCCTAATAGAGTCTTCCAAGTTTGTTTTGTAATAGGTAGATTTGGCAAAACACTATATACATTGAGTAATTTTAGTTCTTCTTCTGTTAGATTTTCTAAAGGAAATAATTGAAGCAAATACTCAAAAATATCTTTTATTTTTTCTTGGCTGTGTGTAGTGGTAAGATTTGTTTTTTCATCAATATTCAATCCTTTTTCGGCTAGTTTTTGATTGGTTTCTTCAAAAGTCCAGTCTTTTCTTTTTATATTTTTGGCTACTAATTCTATTGCTAAAGGGTGCAGAGCCAAACGATTTACAAGGCGTTGAATTTGTGCTTTTTCTTCTTTACTTAAATTTTCAATAGTTTTTCCATAATAAACACAAAAAATAGCGATAGCATCTTCTGGCGTAGCTTGTTGCAGTTCGAAAGAATACATAAAATCAATTTTCTGACGAGAAGTAGTCAGTATTTCCCAATCTGATTGTATCAAATCTTTGAGTAAATGTGAGTTTTCAGAAGCATCATCAATGAGTAAAAGTTTTTTTCCTTCTAAATTAGAAAGTGCATTTTTGATAATATCAAAGATAATTTCATTGCGATTTGGTGTTTGATACGGAATAGAATTGACTTTTTCTGCAATTTCTAAATTATCTAAAAGCGTATAATTATTAAATGTATCATAAACATTTGATTTGCCTTCCAAAAATAAAGCAAAATCATATTCTTTATAGTTTTCTAAGAAAAAGGCTTTTGAAAGTGCCGATTTTCCTATTCCACCAATTCCATTGATACTTGTTAGCGAAATATTTTTTTGAGTAGAAATTTGTTCTTTCAGTTCTGCTAATTCTTTTTTACGTCCTTCAAATGCTTCGTTGTAAGGTAGTTTTGTTAGAACAGAATTTATTTTTTTCTCTCTTTCTATTTGATTAATAATGATGTTTATATTAACTCTCGTTTTATCAAATTTTTGCCATTCAAATTCGTTCAAATCTAATGGTAAAGAGTCTAAAATTTTATTTAATTCTTCATTATTTATTTCACTTTGTTGTTCTGGGGGAAGGTTTCTTAAAGTTTCCACTTGATTTTCAAGTTCTTTTATTCGCTGTTCTAAATCAAATTCTAAGGGAGGATAAGAAACATAGGCTTTTTTAAGACGATAAAAACTAAGTCTTTTGATAAGTTGGTCAAGAAGTGGATTTATTTTTTCAGCTTTCATAGGAGGTAAGTTGTGAGTTTTTATAATTGTTATTCAAATAAAAACTTTGTCAGTAGTTGTTTTGATAATCCAAAATAACTCTGACAATAGTTTGGTATAGAAAGGTTTATTTTTTCAACTATTGACAGCCTTTTGAAAGGACTGTCAAAGTTGAAAAAATGCTACAACTTGTTTGATTGCATCGATTTTCATTTCTTTTATAAAAGTGTCTCGAAACAAGATACAAATAAAAATAAAAAGAGGAGCATTCAATCCTCGTTGACGGCAACGACTCAACGACGGTTAGTAAATAAGTTGCTTTCTAAAACATTCCAATTAATCAAACTATTTCAATTCTCAATCTTTCTTTGTATTTTTGTTAATTAATTTAAACTCAAAATGTAGCAAACACTTTCCAAGGTGTTGATGAATAAATTATAAATTAAAATAATAAGGACTTCTAAGCCATAAAAGGGAATAATCTATATAAGAAAACCGTATGAAAAACATCAGAAATTTTTGCATCATTGCACACATTGACCACGGAAAAAGTACGCTTGCCGACCGTCTTCTCCAAACCACCAATACTATTACCGAACGCCAAATGCAGGCGCAAGTTTTGGACGATATGGATTTGGAACGTGAGCGTGGAATTACGATAAAAAGCCACGCTATTCAGATGAATTATATAGACCCTGAAACGAAAGAAGAATATATTTTAAATTTGATTGATACTCCCGGTCATGTAGATTTTTCGTATGAGGTTTCTCGTTCGATTGCTGCTTGTGAAGGTGCTTTATTGATTGTAGATGCAGCACAAGGCATTGAAGCACAGACAATTTCGAATCTTTATTTAGCTTTGGGAAATGATTTGACGATTATTCCTGTGATGAATAAAATTGATTTACCAAGCGCACAGCCCGAAGTAGTGGCAGATGAAATTATGAATTTGATTGATTGTGAGCGTGAAGACGTTATTTCTGCTTCGGCAAAAGAAGGAATAGGCATTGCAGAAATCTTAGATGCGATTGTGAAAAAAATTCCTGCACCAGTTGGAAATCCTGATGAAGAACTTCAAGCACTTATTTTTGATTCTGAGTACAATACGTACAGAGGAATTGAGGTAATTTTTAGAGTGATGAACGGTACTATCAAAAAAGGCGATAAAGTAAAATTTATGGCAACAGGAAGAGAATATGAAGCCGATGAAATTGGTATTTTGGGATTAGAACAAAAGCCACAAAAAGAAATAAAAGCTGGAAATGTAGGGTATCTTATTTCTGGAATCAAACAAGCCAAAGAGGTAAAAGTAGGAGATACAATTACCCACGTAGAAAAGCCTTGTAAGAAAATGATTGAAGGTTTTGAGAATGTAAAACCAATGGTTTTTGCAGGAATCTACCCAGTAGAAACGACTGATTTTGAGGAGCTTCGTGCATCTATGGAGAAACTTCAACTCAACGATTCAGCTCTTATCTGGGAACCTGAAACGTCAGCAGCCTTAGGTTTTGGTTTCCGTTGTGGATTCTTAGGAATGCTTCACATGGAAATCGTACAAGAGCGTTTGGAAAGAGAGTTTGATATGACTGTTATTATGACTGTTCCTTCAGTTCGTTTTCAAGTTACTACCAAAAAAGAGGGTGTTTATAATGTCAGTGCACCATCTGAAATGCCAGACCCTGGATTTTTGGAGAAAGTAGAAGAGCCTTTTATCAGAGCTTCCATTATCACAAAGTCGGATTATATTGGTCAGGTTATCAAAATCTGTATGGATAATCGTGGTATTTTGCTTAATCAAACCTATCTGACACCTGAGCGTGTAGAAATGATTTTTGAGATGCCACTTGCAGAGATTGTATTTGATTTTTATGATAGATTAAAGACAGTTTCTCGTGGCTACGCTTCTTTTGATTATGAATTGATTGGTCTTCGTCAGTCAAATATGGTCAAGCTAGATGTAATGCTCAATGGAGAACCTGTTGATGCCCTCTCTGCCATTGTACACAGAGATAAAGCCTACGAGTGGGGAAAACGTCTGTGTGAAAACTTGAAAGAACTTTTACCTCGTCAGCAGTTTGAGATTGCTATTCAAGCAGCTATTGGAGCAAAAGTGATTGCTAGAGAAACTATTTCAGCACTTCGTAAAAATGTAATTGCAAAATGTTATGGTGGAGATATTTCTCGTAAACGTAAACTACTAGAAAAGCAGAAAAAAGGTAAAAAACGTATGCGTCAGATTGGTTCTGTAGAAGTTCCTCAAGAAGCATTTATGGCTGTTTTGAAGATTAATAACTAAAATTTACAGTTACCAGTAACTAGTAGAATAGTTACCAGTTAATTTCAATTTTAGTACAAAAAAAGCAATTTCAATAAAATGAAATTGCTTTTTTTATGCTTACTTGAAATTTACGGATTGAGCTAAAATATTAATTCATAGCAGCTTTAAAAATATCTACTACAATTGGCTTTAATCCACTTCTAAAAAACTCAACGGCTACTACCATTACGATAAGTCCCATTAATCGCATCAAAATTTTATTTCCTGTTTCTCCTAACATCTTTGATATTTTGGAAGAAGCCCAAAGCGTAAAGAAAGTAATTAAGCAAATAATAAACATTACTCCTATCAAAACAATTTTTTTATCGATAGTTCCTGCATCTTGCATCATGACAATAGAATTTGTAATTGCTCCAGGACCACAAATCATTGGAATCGCTAATGGAGTAATAGAAATATCAGTAACGTAGCTCTTAACTGATTCCTTTGCTATTTTAGTACGAATGAGACGTGCTTGAAGCATATCATAACCCATCATAAAGAATATAATTCCTCCTACTATACGAAAAGCATCTGCCGAAATTCCGAAAAACTCAAAGAGTAATTGTCCTGAAAAAGCAAAGGCAATCATTGTAAAAAAAGCAGTAACAAGTGCTTTTCTTGCCGTAGCCGTACGGTCTGCATCACTAAGGTCTGCTGTCATTGTCATAAAGACAGGCATTACTCCTAAAGGATTAATGATGGTAAAGTAAGTCGTAAAACAAACTAATCCAAATTTTATTAATTCGTCCATTTTTAATTTATTTCTAAGTTATTTTTTGAATAAAAAAGAGGGTTTTTTGTTTGTGTCTCTTTTTTTAAGGCTGCAAAAGTACGAATAACAAATGAGAATAAGAACGATTTAATAAAAACTTATTTTTAAATAAAAAAACGAGTTCTTGAGTTTATACTTTATTAGGGCTAAATATTTTTAATAAAAAGCTAAAAGGGTATTTGTTTTCTAAATTATATATATTAAATTGTGGATAGCTTATAATAAAATATCGCTTTAAGTCGCATTAACTATTTCTGTAATCATAGCGATTCTCTTTTTCGAACTCTATAAAGGATTAGGTACGGTAAGCGAAGCGAATAGTCTTTTTATTCGTTGAAATTATTATTTAATTAATTCTCCTATATTTCGGCAGAATATGCACGACGATTTTCAGATTACTAAATATTACAACGAATTTAATAAAAATGGTGTTACTGCTATTTTTCAAGGTGCTTTGTCGCAGTCTGTTTTGTCAGAAATAGCAGAAAATTTAAAAGAAAAGATTGCAGACAGGGAAACTATAAAAAGCAAAATCTTTGCTATTTTTATAGAACTTGCTCAAAATATTTATCACCATTCAGCAGATAAAAAACACTTCCATACTTCTGATTCTCATATTGGAGTTGGGATAGTAGCTATTCGTGAGCTATCTGGTTGTTATTCTTTAAGTGCTGGAAACATGGTAGAAAAACACCAAAGAGAAGCCCTAGAAGAACGCTGTGATTATATCAATGGATTAGATAAAAAACATCTAACAGAATATTATAGGCAGGAACGAAAAAATGCAAAAGGAAAAACCAGTACAGGCGCACACGTTGGTCTGATAGACATGGTAAGGCGTTCTGGAAATCCCTTAGAGATAAATTTTGAAACTATTTCAGAAAAGTTAAGTTTTTTTTCTATCACAGTAACTGTAGATAAAGACTGGCAACCAATAAATACAGAAAAAAATACTAAACTATAAAATAAATTGATAGTGAAATTATTTTGAAATAATAACCTAGAAAGCATTAGCTATCAGAATCATAGCAGATAATTATGGAAAACTTTTTTTTTAAAGGTCAAAAATTTACTCCCACCATTGATTTTAATGGAGAAACAGGAGTTTTGAGTATAGAAGGGCAATCATACCCTGAACACGCAGAAGAAATATTTGCACCTGTTTTTGAATGGTTAGATAGGTTTCTAGAAACCCCTAATAGAACTATTTTACTTAACTTTCAACTTTCTTATTTCAATACAGCAACCTCAAGGCGTTTTCAAGACCTTTTAGAAAGTCTAGAAATATATGAAAAAGAAAAAGGTGGAAATGTAACCATAAACTGGCATTATAGAGAAGATGACTATGATATGTTAGAAAATGGAGAAGATTATATTGAGTCTATTGATTTGAATATCAATTTAGTTTCGGTAAAGCATTCAGACAAATAAAAAAAGATATTTAAAAATCTCTACCACTATTTTAAGGCGTAATATATTCTAATTTTATAAACTCTTACGACTGAAAATGATATTTACTTTAATTGCCTCTTCATTTGGTGGAGATATTCCCATTGATTTATTTATAGAATTATTACTTCCTCTTTATATCGGGGGAATTTTTTTATTTTATCTAATTCGTGGAATATGTTTGTGGGGAGTTTTTAAAAAAGCAGACAAAACCCCTTGGGTTGCCCTAATCCCTATTGTTAATTTTATTGTTTTATTGGAAATTACAGAAAAACCCAAGACTTGGATAATTGGTTTATTTTTTCCCATCATCAATTATGTTTTGTATTTTGTTGTGTACATAGAACTTGCCAAAAAATTTGATAAAAGTGCTTGGTTTGGTGTTGGAATGGTTCTCTTACCTTTTATTTTCCTTCCTCTAATTGCCTTTGGAGATGCTAGGTTTAAAGGTAAAAAAGAGATTTTTTATGATGATGATATTTTAGATAGAGGATAATTTTTTACTGTTTTTCTTCTACCTTTGCTAAATGAACGAACAAACTTTTTATTTTTTTTCTTGGCAAGATATAAACTTTCTCAAATCAGAATTACTTTTGGTAGTGGCTTGGTTGGCTGCTTTTTGTGGACTTCTTTTACCTAAAAAAATATCTTCTTTTACTGTTCCTTTTATTTGTATTTCGGTTCTTTTGGGAAATATTAGTTTTCTTATTTTGTCTTTAGATGAAATAAAACAACCGACCAATACAACTACCTTTTTTTGGAATGATTTATTTTATCAAAATAGATTTACTCATTATCTCAAAATTCTGATTTCAGCTTCAGCTCTTTTTAGTGTTTGGATTCAGTATTTCAACAAAAAATCAAATCAAAAGGCTATTTCAGAATGGTTTGTCATTCTTTTGGGAGGAGTTTTGAGCGCACAATTTTTACTTATTTCTGCTAATTTATTTGGAGTTTATGTGAGCTTAGAAATGCTTTCTATTTGTGGTTATTTATTGGTTGCTTTTTATGATAAGAATTTAATCAATGACAAATCTAATTTTAAAAAAGGAAAACTGATTGCTTCTTCCTTCAATTATCTTGTTTTTGGTGCTGTTAGTTCAGCTTGTTTGCTTTACGGTTTTTCTTGGTGGTATGGAATCAGTGATTCATTTTCTATTCCTATTATTTTTCATACTAGTTTTAATATTTCTGATATTTTTCTCAATGCTTCTTCAACAGAATCAAATCAAATTACTTTTCTGATTGGTTTTCTTCTAATAGGAATTGGTTTTTTATTCAAACTAGCTGCTGTTCCTCTTCATTTTTGGATAAGTGAAGTTTATAAGAATGCTTCCTCTGGAACTATTTTTTTCTTGGCTACTATTCCAAAAATTGCAGTAACAGGAGTTTTATTTTTTATTTTAAATCATTTAGTTGCTATTCCTTCAAACCTTCAAGAAATTATCTTTTCTAGTTTTTCTATTTTGGGAGTTTTGTCGGCTCTTTTTGGAAGTTTTCTAGCTATTCAACAGACTAATTTCAAACGTTTTTTTGCTTACTCTGGAGTTTCTCAAATAGGATTCTTAATTCTACTTTTGGTTTATAATTTTCAAAATAACGCCGTTTCTACTAATGGGGTTCTAATTTTTTGGATTTTCTATATTCTATCAAATGCTATTATTTGGAAATTCTGTGCAAAATTAGAAGAAAATAATATTGATTTATCAATTAAAAACTTAAAGAATCTTCCTCTTCTTCCAAAAATAACTCTTTCTCTTGCTTCACTTTCTTTGGCTGGTTTTCCTCCTTTGGGTGGTTTTTTGGTAAAAATGATTGTGCTTTTTGTGGCTTTTCAGAATTATCAAAGTCATTCTAATTCTATTTATCTCTTTTCTCTTATTGGAATAGGAATAGCAACTTTAATAGGCTTCTTTTATTATCTCAAAATTCCTTATTTTTTGTTTATTAGCTCGTCGGTGGGGACACCGACAACGGTACGAGAAAAAGATTTTGAGGTAAATACAATTTCTAATCTTACACTTTTCTTTTCTGTTGTATTAATTTTAATAAATATAGTTTTGGCTATTTATGCAATTCGTTTTTTGTAAAATCAATCGTTTTGAGCTTCAAGTGAAATCATCAACGAGGATTTTCATTCCCCATTTTCTAATATCTAAATCCCAATCCCCCCAAAACTACACTTCAAACCCAATCACCAGCACATCATCAATTTGTTTTTCACTTCCTTTCCATTCGATAAAATTTCGTTCTACTTCGTGTTGGAGTTCGAAAATATGAAAGGCTTTTAATTTTTCTATAAATAACTGAAAACGTCTTTTAGAATATTTTTTGCTGTGTTTTCCTCCAAATTGGTCTAAATATCCATCTGTCAGTAAATAAAAGCGAGTTCCTTTTTGTGGTTGTATTGTCTGTGCTGTAAAGTCTCTTTCTATCTGTCTAGCTACTCCTCCTACATGATGACGATCACCTTTTATCTGATTTACTTTTCCATCTGGAGTAACAAAGAGCAATGAGTTTTTTGCACCTGAATACTGAATTTCGTTTGTTTGCTTATCCAAAACACACAAAGAAATATCCATTCCATCACGGTTTTCTGTTTCCTCTTGTTTTAGAGTTTGTACGATTCCGTTATGTAATTCATTCAAAATCAAATTACTTTCCGTAATTCCTCTCCAAATTACGATTTGAGTAAGCAAGTCATTTCCAATGACAGACATAAATGCCCCTGGAACTCCGTGTCCAGTACAATCAACAGCAGCAATAATAATTTTGTCGTCTTTTTCAGCAAAGAAATAAAAATCACCACTTACAATATCTCTAGGGTTGAAATAAACAAATGACTTGGGTAAAATATCTTCTAAAAAATTTTGGCTAGGAAGCATTGCTTTCTGAATGCGTTTTGCATAATTGATACTTGCCGTAATATTTTTATTCTGAAGCTGAATTTTTTCTTGTTGTTTCTCTAAATATTCATTTTGTGCATAAATAGATTGATTTTTGGATTCTACTAAATCACGTTGCGCCAAAATTTCTTCTGTCTGTTGTTCTAATTCAGATTTTTGTGCCTGTAACTCTTCATTTTGCTGAAATACTTCTGCCGTTCGTTCCAAAATCCTACTTACAAGTAAGTTTACATCTCTAGAAAGTCTTCCTATTTCATCTTTATGACGTATCGGAATTGGTTTCCATTCTGCCGAAAAATCATTTTCAATTACTGTATGAATTGCTTCCGAAATTCGTTTTATAGGTGTTCCTAGTTTTCGTATCATCCATAAGCCTAAAATGAGATTTAAAAGAATACTTGCTCCTACCACCCACATCAACTTTGTTCTACTTCTATTCCTAAAATCGTCGCTATCTTTTTGCACCTCTCTGTTTATATCTTCAATCGCTACTTCTATTTGATTAGACAATTGATTAAGCTTTCCCTTTAAACCTAGCCTACTTCTATATCCTATTTTTCTCTCCGTTCCTGCCAATCTTCGCCACAAGGTTTCATATTTATTAGCAAGTTCTTTCCATTCAGTACGTTTTTGAGTTCGTAGAGCTATATTTCTGTATTCTTTTTGTGTAAACTCATCAATATGATTTTGAAACTCAATCAAAAGTGCATTTACATTTTCTATTTGAGATTCTTCTTTATATAAAAGAAAACGCTGTTCTGCTTCTCTGATTTTATAAAGGTAAAGTTTATTTAAAGGTGTTTTGAGAAGAGAATCTAAATGTTCACTCATTTTGCCTTCATATCCTTGATTTTTGAATCCTCTCTGATAAATTTTGGTAACCAAATCGTCAAAAGTAGCCTCATATTTTATGACAGAACGCCTAAGTGTATCGATGCGATGACGCAAATGAACGGAAGGAATAAGAGGATGAGTGCGAAGGTCTAATAAATCACTTCTTAGTTTTGAAGTCAGTTTTTGGTGTTGCAATACATAATAACTATCGCCTGTTTCATAAAAATCTAAATTGAGAGCTTCTGAACTAAAAAAATCTCGTTCTAGCTTATCGGTCTGACGAATATCCAAATCAACTTGAGAAAGTGTGGCTGTCAGTTTTTCTATTCGTTGCATTTGCCCATCATACCAAAGAAGCATTGCTGCTAGTGTAGTAGTAGCGAATAGAAATACCAAGAAAGATAAAAATAACTTAGATTTTATGGAGAAAAGGAACTTCACAGGGATAGGGTGAGCGTTAGTTTTAGAATAGTAGGATTGATTTTATCATTAACTTTAACTTAAAAATACGCATTAAAAAGCTTTAGCGCAAATTTGCAAAAACAAAGAGAGATTAATCTGTTCATCAACATTAATTAAAACGCTCACACTATCAAATAAATTATAAAACCCTGAAATAACTTTCTATGTATATTTTACATAATTTTCCCATTTTGCAATAACTTCTACTATGTCTTTTGGTAATTCAGATTCAAACTGAATCCATTCTTTCGTGGTTGGGTGTTCCAATCCTAAAGATTTTGCATGAAGTGCTTGACGTGGCAAAATAGAAAAACAGTTTTCGACAAAAGCCTTATATTTTGAAAATACAGAGCCTTGCAAAATTTTCTTTCCTCCATACATAGAATCGCCAAAAAGTGGATGTCCGAGGTGTTTCATATGCGCTCTAATTTGGTGTGTTCGTCCTGTTTCAAGATTGCACTGTACCAAAGTAACATAACGCAAACGCTTAACGACTTTGTAATGCGTAACAGCATGTTTTCCACGTTCGCCATCAGGCAAGACAGACATTACACGACGGTCGTTCTTTCCTCTTGCGATATGCCCTTTTATTGTTCCTTTGTCTTCTTTTACTTCGCCCCAAACTAAAGCCAAATACGTACGCTCAATAGTATGATGAAAAAATTGCTTTCCTATAAAATCCCTTGCTTCTGGCGTTTTAGGAACTACCAAAATTCCTGTTGTATCTTTATCAATTCTGTGAGATAGACCTAGAAATTGCTCTCCATTTTGTTGCATATGATAAGCTACTGCGTTGGCAAGTGTGCCTGTCCAGTTGTCTGTTGCTGGGTGCGAAACCATTCCTGCAGGTTTGAAAACAATCATTAAGTCCTTATCTTCATAAACTACTTCTAACGGAATATTTTCAGGCTCAACAGCTTTCAAATCACGCACAGGGTCAGGCAAACGAACCGTAATTACATCATGAGGTAATACTTTATAACTTGGTTTTACTTGTTTTTCATTTACTTTTACATAACCTTCCTTTATCGCTGTTTGCAAACGGTTGCGAGTAACTTTAGGCAAACGCTCCATTAAGTATTTATCGATACGCAATAGTAATTGTTTTCCATCTACTTTTATACGATAATGTTCATAAAGATTTTCTTCATCTTCATCATCAAAAGGCTCATCTAAGGGTTCAGCTATCTCAATTTCTGAATTTTCAATCTGTTTAGTATTTTCAATTTCCTTAGTGGTATTTTTTTCTTCTTCCGTATTCATTTTATTATTTTGATTATTTATTCAATGGATATACAAAAGTAGTGAAAATACTTTTAGTTGATTGATAGAAAGTTATAGTTTTCACAATTCAAAGTAAATTTCATTAGATGCTTTTTACTACACTCTTTCAATAAGTTGAATAGTGATATTGTCTTTTCCCCCTGCTTGAAGAGCATATTCCATCATTCTTTCTACTTTTTCTTCTAAAGCAAGTGTCTCATTTTCAAGAAAATTTTTGATTTCTACGTCATTCAATTCATTTGAAAGTCCGTCAGAACAAAGCAAAAATACATCTCCTACTCTAATATTTTGTAAAACTCTTCCCAAATTAGTAATATCTGGTTGAGCATCATCAGAACCCAAAGCACGGTCTATTAAATTTCTTTTTGGATGATAAAAGGATTCTGCTTCTGTAATGATGCCTTCATCTATTAGATTTTGGACGAATGAATGGTCTTTTGTCAATCTAATAAGTTCATTGTTTCTAAACATATACAAACGACTATCGCCCACATGAGCGCAAAAAGTAGCGTCTGGATGAAATAAAATGGCTACACAAGTTGTTCCCATTCCTTTCAAAAGTGGATTCTTTTCAGCTTCGTAAGCAATGGCAGCATGAGCAGAAGCAAAAGATTGGTCTAGGGCATCATTGAGTTTTGCTAAATCAAAACGCTTTGAAGACATATGTTCTCCTATTTTTTCTAAAGCAAGTGTAGAAGCTCGTTCGCCTCCTAAATGCCCTCCCATTCCATCACAGACAACACACAAAAGACCATTTGGAGTTTCGAAGATAGCACAGGCATCTTCATTATGTTTACGGACTTTTCCTGTGTGTGTTTGTTCGCTATAAACAAAATGAGCAAACTGCGAAGTAGATGTTGGAGTAGAAAGTGGCATAAAACCAAGAAGGTAAAATTATTTGTGTGTATTTTGTGTTTTAACAAATATAATTTGTTTTAGATAGAAAATACTATTAAGATTAGGAAATGTTAGGCTTGCAGCATTTTTTATTTATTTTTAATTATGATGAATCAGTTATTTTTCAATTCAAAAAACCAAAAACGGTTTTATTTCGTTCCTTAAAGAAAGAGTAAACAAACAAAGAATATAATAACGGAGTAGAAATAGGTATTTTTATCAAAAAACCGTACTTTTATTTTTTATCTAAAAACTACACCAATAGCAAAAAAAAGTTCTCTATAATTATCCTACAAATTAATCAATAGCCTTTTACCAAAATTATGACAAGTAGTCCATTTAAAGTATTGGAAGCGTATGGACGCAAAGACAAAGAAATTTTTTTTGGTAGAGATGCCGAGATTCAATTACTATTCAAAAAAACAACAGAAAGTAATTTAGTCTTGGTTTATGGTGCGTCTGGAACTGGAAAGACGAGTTTGGTACATTGTGGTTTGCCTATTTGCTTTTCTTCTGATGATTGGTTGCCTCTTCATGTGCGTAGAAAAGACCATATCGGAACAGCACTTTTGGAGGAAACAAATAAATATCTTCAACGAAAACTCAAGCCACACACGCCTTTGCACCTTGCTATTAAGGCGTTGCACATGACATTTTTTCGTCCTATTTATGTAATCATTGACCAGTTTGAAGAGTTATATATTTCAGGAAGTAGAGAAGAGCAGAACCAATTTTATGATTTTGTACAGACTGTTTTGTCTAGTGAATATAATTGTAAGGTTATTTTGGTTATGCGTGAGGAGTATTTGGCTGATTTGTCAGAATTCGAACAGCGTGTTCCACAGCTTTTTGATTATAGAGTTCGTGTAGAAAAAATGCGTCGAACCAATGCAAAAGAAGTCATTTTGAAATCAGCAGAAGCATTCAATATTAAAGTAGAATATCCAGAACAAACGGCTGATTTGATTGTCTCTCAAGTGGCAGAAGAACGCAGTTTGATAGAACTTACTTATCTTCAAATTTATTTAGACCGTCTTTATGAACTTGCAAAAAGCAAACAAGGTGTTTTGGCTGGTTACACAAATGCTGTAAATGATAGCTGGGCAGAGCGAGTTACTTTCAATCCAGAGCTTGTAAAAGAACTCAGTACAATAGGTGATGTTTTGGGAGAGTATTTGGAAGAACAAGTGAAAAAAGTTCAAAACCGTTTGCCAAAAACAGAAGAAAGACAGGTTTGGACAATCTTAAATCTTTTGGTTACAGAAGACGGAACTCGTGTTTCGATGGATTTGCATGAAGCTACAAATTTGATGTATTCGCACGGAGCAAGTAAAGAAAATATCAAATTTTGTTTGGAAGAACTAAGTAAAGTTCGAATTGTGCATCTTTCCGAACAGCGTGTTGAGTTGGCGCATGATAGCCTTGCCTTAAAAATTGTAGAAAGACTAACAACAGAAGAAAAAAATCTCTCCAAAGCAAAAGAGATTCTACAAACAGGATTAAAAAGCTATCAAAATACAGGAGAAGTCTTAACTAAGAATAGTCTTTCTCTTATAGAGCCTCATTTAGATACATTGCAACTTACAGATGATGAACAAATATTAATTGCAAAAAGTAAACGAAGAGCAAAAGCAAACAGAATTATAAAGACTATTTCAATAGCTATTGTCATGTTTATGCTCGGAATTTTATCTGCTTGGGCATTGCGTGAACGCAGTATTGCTATTGATAGAAAAGATGAAATAGAAATGAAAAATGAGCAAATGCAACTGCAGCTCAATAACTTGATGCGAGTTAGTAAACAGTTAGATGACCAATTAGGAAAACTAGTAGAAAAAGAAAAAATTCTAGAAGAGGTTTTGAAGCTAGATAAAAGCACCTACCGAGTTATTGAAAACAAAAATAAAGAAATCAATCAGTTAGGTGTTACAGTAGATGCACTCAAAGAACGTATTGACACAAAAAATCAGTTACAGGAACAGATAGAACGAAAAGCAAAGGCAAACGAACTTTTGACAGAAGCATTATTGAAGGCAGAATATAACCCTAATTATTCTATTCGTTTGGCAGACAATGCAAACAAAATTTATCCTAGTAAGAACGCCCAAACTACCATTGAGAATATTTATAGAGAGCATTTTATGAGGAATTATCCAACAAACAGAAATATTTCTATTTATGAAAATGCACAAAATCTATTGAAAAGTAATCAGATTCCTAAAATAACCATGACACAGAAAGATGATTTAGGAATTACACAATTTGAAAAGTAAAATACTATGTATTAAACCCTAAGGTTAAGGTGTTTAGAATTTCAAAATTCCTTCGTTCAATTTTCTAAAAAAACGTATTAAGAATAAATTGTATTTTAGCTGCGTAGCTGCAAAATATTTGTAGAAAAAAATAAACAAACCAAGATTTTAAGCTGCGTGGCTGCGTAATATGGCTGTTTTTGTTCAAAATGGGTTAAACTTAGGTATTACGCAGCTACGCAGCTTTATGAAAATTAAAATCCTATTCTACAAACATCACACAGCTACGCAGCTAAATGACTAAAAACTGTACGAAAAAACAACTAAATTCTAAACACCCTACCCTAAGGTTCTTAGGGTTTCGAAAAATGTAATATCAATATTTACTTCAACTCCGAAACAACCACATCTTTATTAATCTCTTCAAAAGAATAGATTTTCTTACCTTTGTGTTCTTGCATAAAACTTTCAGCATCTTCTTTTTTAGAAAAAGGAACAAAATCCTTTCCCATCGGACTTGTCTTATCGCTTCCTGTCACATAAAAAGCAGAAGTTCCATCTATTTTTTGAGTAGTGTAGTAATCTGTAACTTCCATTTTTTCAATAGCATTAGCTACATTATTTGATGAATCTGCTAAATGAATCATCATGCAACGAGGCGCACAAAAAGCTAAATTTTCAGAATTTGCTTTTAGCATAACCTGCCAGTTTGGAAAGTCATTAGTAGGCATTCCACAGTTTTGGCAGTCTGTCCATTCATATTTTTGCTCTGTTGATTCTGTATTTTCTTCTTGCTTTGTGCTAGTTGTACAAGAGTAAAAAAACAGACTTACACCAATGAAAACAAAAAAAGTTAGCTTCAAAGATTTGAACATTTTTTTCTAAATTTATAGTTTATTTTCTTCCAATAAGAATACAATAATTTTCTGGTTTTTCGACACGAAATTGCAAAATATTTTGTGATTCTAAATAATCACGAATCAGTCTTTGATTAAAACTTTCTGAAAAAGTAAGAATGATAAAACGCTTTGTGATACGAGTAAGTTCAGGTAAAGCTTCTAAAAGTTCCTTTTCAGTTTCGAAACCATCTGTACTTGTAACGACATCAAACTGATTACTAGGATAACCCTGAAGTTTTGGAAAAGGAAGGTTTTCCTTTGTAGAAAGTGTGGTAAAGCCTCCTCTATGTAGATTCTTGATTCTATCAACTTGTTTTTCGTCCATAGAAAGCGCAATTGTTGGCAAATAATGAAACTCATCAACTAATTGCCAAATAAAATCAGTTTGTTTTTTTTCTAAATTAAGAACTTGGTCAGGCTGAACCCCACGCAAGACTCCAAAAAGTTTTTCTAAATAAGGAGCAGGAGTTTCTTTTTTTAAAAAATCTAATTCTAATTTTTTTTCTTCTCCTAATTTAACTAATTCTTGAGTTTCTTCATGAATTAAATCTTCTAAAGGTTTTTTGAAATAAGTCTGAGTAGCTGAAGGAGTGCCAAGTTTTCCACGAACAAAAGCAGCTGTCAGTTGAAGATAATAGGAAGAAGGAACTTGGTCTGGAGTTGATGAAAACGGATTTTCCACGTAATACTATTGTTATATAATTAATTCTAAAGGATAGGCAATGTTAAGAAGTAGATTCTCTTTCTCCTTTTATTATTCATTTAGAGTAAAGTTACATTTTATAGAATTACTTTTATAATTTTGAGACAAATTATTCTTACTTTACTCAATTCAAATATACTTTCTTTTTGTAAGTTGTCCTAATAAAAAATATCTAAGCATAGTAATATTTGGATACAAAAATCACTTACGGATACCATAAACTTTATATTTTTGATTCTTCAAATAAATTACTACTGTTGTTGGTGTTTTAGCGAAGCGACACTAACAACTCATAAATACAATTTATTTTTTAATAAAACTTTTTATTGAAAAATAGAGTTAGATAAAGCCTACAAAATTTTGTTTTTACATCAAACAACTACTAAATCTGTATCTTTTATGAAAATATAGATTTAAAAAATTATGAAAAACACAGAACAACAACTTACGCATCTTCAAGAACTTTTACGCATCGAAAAAAGAGAAGATGCAGCTCAATATCAACTCAAAATAGTACAAGCACCACTTGCCAAACGTCGAAAAGATGGTTTGTGTTGGTTTCCTGTTGGAATAAATGATGAATTTGTAGGAATAGGAGGAAGATGGAATATTGATATTGAAAGGACTAATGATAAAGGGCAACCTCATCAGCTTAATGTGGGAAGTATAGTTACTGTTTTTGAACAGAAAAATGGGCTAGAGGGTGAAAAAACAAATGGAGTAGTCAGTAAGGTAGAGAATAATAGAATGCGTATTGCGCTCAATAACGAAGAACTTCCAGACTTCTTGGAAAAGCAAAGTAACAGTATTGGTGTTTATTTGGCTTTCGATGATTCTACTTATCGTGAAATGAATTACACAATAGATAGAGTAAAAGACGCTAAAAATGATAGGTTATCAGAGTTTAGAGAAATTTTTTTAGGAGAAAGAACCCCTATCATTAATGAAAAAACACAAATAGACAAGAATGAATATGCGCTTCAAGGTTTAAACGATTCACAAAAAAAGGCTGTTCAGAAAATATTACAAGCTGAAGATGTAGCCATTATACACGGTCCTCCTGGTACGGGAAAAACAACTACTTTAGTGGCTGCAATTATTGAAACGCTAAAGACAGAAAGACAAGTTTTGGTTTGCGCTCCAAGTAATACGGCTGTTGATTGGCTAACCGAAAAACTGAATACGAAAGAAGTAAGAGTAACGAGGTTAGGACATCCTGCACGAGTGAGCGATGCACTAGAACACATCACTTTAGATGGCAAAATAGAAGAACACCCAGATTATAAATACTACAAAAAACTACTAAAACAGTCTGAACAGATGCGAAAAAAAGCATTAAAGTTCAAACGAAATTTTGGAAAACAAGAGCGTAATGAACGCCAAAGTATGCTTCGTGATGCAAAACGATTGAAACAGGATGCTCTCAAATTAGAAGAATATATTTCAAAACACATCTTAGAGAACTCACAAGTCCTTACTTGTACCTTGGCAGGTTCGGCAGGATATAATCTCAAACATCGTACGTTTTCCACACTTTTTATTGATGAGGCTGCACAGGCTTTAGAAGGAGCAACTTGGATTCCGATTTTGAAAGCGAATCGTGTTGTTATGGCAGGAGACCATCAACAATTACCACCTACTATAAAATCTTTTGAAGCAGCAAAATCAGGTTTAGAAAATACGCTTTTTGAGAAAATAATTAAAAAACACCCAGATTCGGCTCAAATGTTAAGCATTCAGTACCGTATGAATGAGCAAATTATGGAATTTTCAAATCAAAAATTTTATAAAGGAAATCTAAAGGCTTTTGAAACTAATAAAAACCATATTCTTTATGAAAATCTTGCGCCAGTAGAGTTTGTAGATACAGCAGGATGTGGTTTTTCAGAGATGCAAAATGAAGAAACATTGAGCCGTTATAATCCAGAGGAAGCAAAATTAGTAGTTTCTCATTTAGAAAGACTTTTTGAAGAAATTTTATTAAAAATAGAAAACAAAGAAATAGAAAGCCCAAAAGAATTTATCGATAATTTTTCGGTGGGAGTTCTTTCTACTTACAAAGCTCAAGTTTATTTGTTGCGTGATTTGATTCGTGAAAATGAACTTCTGACTAATTATTCCAACCAAATTACGATTCATACTGTCGATGGTTTTCAAGGACAAGAGCGTGAAGTGATGTATATTTCTTTAGTTCGTTCGAATGAAAAAGGCGAAATAGGTTTCTTGAAAGATTTGCGTAGATTCAATGTCGCTATTACACGAGCGAAAAAAAGGTTAGTTGTTTTTGGAGATTCTGCTACTTTGGGTTCTGATGAGTTTTATAAAGACTTTTTAGATTATGCAGAATCCATTGAAGCCTATAAAAGTGCTTGGGAATATATGGTCTAACTTAGAGCTTGTTTAAATTTTTATTTTACTAGTGAAAATGAGAAAATTTTTGACTTATCAAGGCATTTTTGAGGAGAATAGTGAGCTATTTAACGAAAAAATAACACAGATATAGGCTGAAATTTACCATTTGTAGCTCAAAGAAATAATTTTAAACAAGCTCTTATTTCAAATCATTTTTCTTTCCATTCATATATTCTAATTTTGATTGAAATGTATAGGCAATAATTGATGCTCTTTGTTTGGCTTCTTCAGCTTTATTTCCTTCAAAAAATTCATCAACTGTCTCAACGAATAAATTAAGCCAGTTTTCAAAGTGAGTTTTATCAATAGGAAGAGGAATATGTTTTTCAAAAGGATTTCCTTTATAACCTCCTTCTCCAAACAAAATTCCATTCCAAAAACGATACATTATAGGCAAATGAGACGACCAATCAACAGCAGCAAAATCATTAAAAATAGGCGACAAGATTAGATTTTGATTCACTTTATCATAAAAAGTATCGACAAGTAGTTTTATATTTTCTTCGTTCTGAATGTCATTTTTGGGTTTCATAAATCTTTGATTGAATTTGAGTGTTTTGATTCTGCCATTTGTGGTGTTTTGGGAAAAAAAATCTCAAGTTCTTTATAGAACAAATACACTTGAGATATACCAAAAAATTGAGATTAGAAAAAAGTAGCTATATTTTTTCATAAAATTAATAGTATCTTTGTATCTAAACTACGAAATGAGGTTTAACAAACATACTATTTTTATTTTGAAATTGTTTGTTTGTGATATATAAATGCTCATTTCACAATCCATTTATATGTCAGATAAAAAAACAAACGATACAAAAAACAGTACGACCAAATCTTTTGCAGATTTAGGTCTTTCAGAACAGCTTCTTAAAGCCGTAAAAAAAGTAGGTTATACTTCACCTTCTCCTATTCAAGAAAAAGTAATTCCTTTTGTCTTAGATAAAAAAGATGTTTTGGCTTCGGCACAAACAGGAACAGGAAAAACGGCAGGCTTTACTTTGCCAATGCTTCAACTTCTTACACAAGATGTAAAACAGCGTTCGAAAATTCGTAGAAGAACTTTGCGTTGTCTTATCCTTACTCCTACTCGTGAACTGGCTGCACAGGTTTTTGAAAATGTAAAAGAATATAGCGAATTTTTAGATATTCGAAGTGCAGTTATTTTTGGTGGAGTCAATCAAAATCCACAAATAAGAACGCTAAAAAATGGCGTAGATGTCTTGGTAGCAACTCCTGGTCGTCTGTTAGATTTGGAGGGACAAAAAGCTCTTTCTCTTGCCGATGTAGAGATTTTGGTATTAGATGAAGCCGACAGAATGCTAGATATGGGATTTTTGCATGATATAAAACGTGTCATCAAACTTGTACCTACCAAAAGACAAAATCTGCTTTTTTCGGCTACTTTTTCAAAAGAAATAAAATCACTTGCTGGAAAAATACTGAATAATCACGTTACCGTAGAAGCAACTCCAGAAAACACAACCGTAGAAAAAATTAATCAGACGGTTTATAGTGTAAATAAAACACGAAAGTCAGATTTGATTATAAAATTGATTGATGAAGGAAACTGGGAGCAAGTTTTGGTTTTTACTCGTACAAAGCACGGAGCAAATCGTTTGAGCGACCGAATGACAAAAAGAGGTATTCAAGCTGCTGCCATTCATGGAAACAAAACTCAAAATGCTCGTACAAAAGCATTGAAAGGTTTTAAAGAGGGTTCTATTCGTGTTTTGGTAGCGACAGATATTGCAGCAAGAGGATTAGATATTCCACTTCTGCCATATGTAATTAATTATGAGCTACCGAATGTTCCAGAAGATTATGTACACAGAATTGGTCGTACAGGTCGTGCAGGTGCAGGTGGAGATGCTATTTCTTTAGTTTCTCATGATGAAGTAGAATTTGTAGAAAATATTGAAAAGCTACTCAATGAAAAAATAGATAAAAAAATAGTTGAAGGTTTTGAGCCTACTGCTCCTTCAAAAGAAGATATCGAAGAAGCAGAATTAGCAGCACGACAAAGAAGTGGACGAGGAGGTTTCAATAGAAATAGAAGTAGAAATCGCACTTCAGATTCTAGAGGAAAATCTAATTCTGTAAATCTAGGTAAACCAAAATCTAAGACAAAAGGACGAAGAAGCAATAATCCGAAATTTGGAGGAAAAGGGAGAGGAAAGTAAATCAGTTAGCAGTTACCAGTAAGTAGTAACCAGTTAAATACATTTAGTTTTGTTTGTAGGGACAAGGTACGCCTTGTCCTTTTTTATGTCTTTTATTCTGGTACAATTAATAACTCCTCTCCTTCTATTGGTTTTTCATCATGATTTATTGGAATAGCGCTGTACCAAAAAATGTTTTTACTCTCTCTATCTCAAACTTTTTTTCAGAACCAAAATGAATAATTCGACCTCTTACTTTCCACTTTTTATTCGTTTGTTCTGATAACAATACTGTATCTTTAGTTAAACCATTTTCTTGATGCTGCAATTCAAGATAAATCCCTCTTCCTGTTATATTAAGGCTATGAATAACCATTAATTCGTTCTGCATTAGTTCGAAGTTAAATGTATTTCACTATTTACTGGTAACTGATTATTTCCTCTCCATTTTTATCTGTAAAATTGCTTCTTCAATGCTTTTGTGAATAGCTTGTATTCTATCTGTTACTTCATTTATCTGACTTCCTTGTGAAAGCATTCTTCTAAGTTGATTTATCTGAACTTCTAACTCTTTTACTTCCAAAAGGCGAAGTGTTGCACGTATTTTATGATGAACTAAGGCAAGTTGAGTTTCGTAATCAGACAAATGAGTTGATTCTAAGATACGATTAAATTCTACCAAATCAGTTTCACTAAGCTCTAAGAGTTCGGTATAAAATTCCTTGTCTGCTCCAGCTAGGTTTTTAAAATAAGAATAATTCAGACTACCTTTTTTATCATTTTCTTGTGGAACTTGTTTTTGAAGTTGTGTATAACTGTGTTGTGCAATCTTTTGATACAACTCATTGGGATTAAATGGCTTACTCAAAAAATCATTCATTCCTACTTGTACAATGCGTTCTCTTTCATTGAGCAAAGTTGAAGCTGTAAGGGCAATAATAGGTGTAAATTTGTTTGACTCCTTTTCCAAAAATCTAATTTGACGAGCAGACTCATATCCATCCATAACTGGCATTTGTAAGTCCATCAAAACAACATCAAAATTGTTTTCCTTGAATAAATCTACTGCAATTTGTCCATTTTCAGCTATTTGATATTTAGCCCCCCAATTATTCAAAAATTTCTTTACCAATATTTGATTGACTTTATTATCTTCTACAATCAAAACATTTACTCCTTTTAAGTTCTTGATATTTGTTGCATCAGGAAGGTTAGTTGAAATAGCCTGTACCTTTCCAATCTTGAAACCAAGCTGAAAACTGAAAGTAGAACCTACCATCATCGTACTCATTACATTAATTCTTCCTCCTTGAAGCTCAACTAGTTGTTTCGTAATGGCAAGTCCTAGACCTGTTCCTCCATACTTACGAGAAGTATCTTCTTCTGCTTGTGAAAAATCATCAAAAATAGAATTAATTTTTTCAGGTGAAATTCCAATTCCTGTATCTGAAACAGCAAATAGTAATTCTACTTTCTCTGTCTTGTGGTGTAGAAGACGAACCGTAATTGTAACTGTTCCCTCTTCTGTAAATTTTATAGCATTTCCGATAAGGTTATTCAAAATTTGGGAAAGACGTGTCGAATCTCCAAGTAATGATTTAGGAATTGCTTTATCAATATTGCTGCGAAGAAGAATGTTTTTTTCATCTGCACGAGCTTTAAAGATTTCTACTGTATTCTGAATCAGAGTAGGTAGGTCAAATTCAGCTTGTTCGAAAGCCATTTTTCCAGCTTCCATTTTCGAAATATCCAAAACACTATTAATAAGTGAGAGTAGATTTTGGGCAGAAAACTCTAGAATTTCTATATTTTCAGCCATTTCTCCTTCCAAATTATCATTTTTGAGTAAATGTGTCATTCCGATAATAGCATTCAAAGGAGTCCTTATTTCATGGCTCATTGTCGATAAAAACTGTTCCTTTGTTTTTGTAGCTGCTTCTGCCTGTTCTTTTGCTCTTTTTAAATCTTCATTAGTTGCCATCAATTCAGAAGTACGTTCTTTTACTTTACTTTCCAAATCTTCATTTACACTTTTAAGAGCATTTACTAATTGCCTATTTTCTGTACGCAAAGAATACGTTTCCAATGCTTTGTCAATAGTCAAAAGCATTTCATCTTTATTCCACGGCTTTACTAAATATCTGAAAATTCCACATTTGTTTATAGCTCTCATAATATCTTCTGTATCGCTATATGCTGTCAAGATAATACGAACTGTATTTGGAAAGTTTTCTGCTACTCGCTCCAAAAATTCTACTCCTGTCATTTCTGGCATTTTTTGGTCAGAAATAACAAGTTGAATATCATTGCTTTCTAAAACTTCTAAACCTTCCTTTCCAGAAATAGCTGTAAAAATAGTATAATGTCTTCTAAATGAGCTTTTAAAAATGCGCAAATTACTCTCCTCATCATCTACATACAAAATAGAAGATGTTTTTTTTGTTTTAGTTTGTATTGCTGTATCAGAAATAGAGGCTACTGAATTTGTTATATTATTTATGGAATCAGGCATTTTATAATAATTTCTTTTACTATTTTTTTTATGATATTCCTTTAAGGTAATAATTTATAAAACTATTTTCTAATTTATTAAAAATTAACTAAATATATTCATTTTTTCGGTACAATGCCAAAGAATTATACCCAAACTTACTGAAACATTCAATGAGTGTTTCGTTCCAAACTGTGGAATCTCTAAAGCAGCATCACAATTTTGTAATACTTCTGCATCTACTCCAAAGGCTTCATTACCAAAAACAAAAGCATATTTTTCTTCTTTTTTAGGCAAAAATGTATTCAACTTTTGGCTTTCAGTTGTTTGTTCTATCGCAAAAATAGAATAATCTTGTTTTTTAAAAGCATCAATGGCCTCATTTGTTGTCTCAAAATATTCCCATTCTACTGATTCTGTTGCTCCTAACGCTGTTTTTTGTATCTCTCGGTGAGGTGGTTTGGCAGTAATTCCACAAAGAGCAATTTTTTCAATAGAAAAAGCATCCGAAGTTCGGAAAGCTGCACCTACATTGTGTGCGCTTCTAACATTATCTAAAATAATAACGATAGGCTGCTTTTTTTGTTCTTTAAATTCTTCTATTCCAATTCTATTAAGATTCTCTAAAGAAAGTTGTTTCATAAATGATTTTTGATATAATTTAAATCCTTTTTATTAATTACAAATTTACGAAAAACATTTTTCCTTTAAAATGAACTAATTTAATCTTTCTATTTGTTGGTAGCTTTAAAGAATAAAATAATCAAGACAAAACAAAAAAGACAATGATTACTGGAAAAACACTTATTGATTTAGGATTTAAGCCAAATAAATGGTTCAAGGAAGCAATTGAATATGCTAACAAACACAGTTTGGAAGGCGATAAATTACTGAACTATTTGGAGGCTATACGACCAACTATTATCGAACCTTTTTCTGTTGCTCTTGATTATCATAAAAATATTCGTGCAGAATCAGAAAATGAAATTACGAATGTAGAGCAAATCCATCAGACGATGGAGGAACTCATGAAAACACCTACTTTGGTCGAAGGTGCAGTTATGCCAGATGCTTGTCCGACAGGTGGAAAAGGGCAGATTCCTGTGGGTGGAATTGCTGTTGCCAAAAATGCTATTCATCCAGCTATGCACAGCGCAGATATTTGTTGTTCGGTTATGATGACTAATTTAGGACAGATTGCCCCTAAAAAAGTATTGGATAAAGCACATTCTATTACTCATTTTGGAGGTGGAGGAAGAAAAGATTTGTTTGATTTACCTAGAGATTTAGAAGATAAAATTAAATCAAATCATTTCTTAAATTCTGAAAGAAGTTTGAATTTTGCTCGTACTCATTTAGGAACTCAAGGTGATGGAAACCACTTTTTGTATGTAGGTCGTTCGGAAAAAACAGGCGAAACAATGCTCGTAACACACCATGGAAGTCGTGGTTTTGGCGCAAACCTATACAGCAGGGGAATGAAATTAGCAGAAGTTTTTAGAAAAGAAATTTCACCTAAAACTCTCGCTAAAAATGCGTGGATTCCTTACGATACTGAAGAAGGAAAACAGTATTGGGAAGCACTACAAATCATTAGAGAATGGACAAAATTGAATCATAAAATTATCCATGACACTACACAAAGGAGACTAAAAGTAGAGACATTAGACCAGTTTTGGAACGAGCATAATTTTGTTTTTAAAGAAGATGATTTGTTTTATCATGCCAAAGGAGCGACACCTTTAGATGATAAATTTGTTCCAGATTCTAAAGACGGTTTGCGTTTGATTCCTCTGAATATGAGTGAGCCTATTTTGATTGTGAAAGGCGAAACTACGGATTCTAATCTAGGTTTTGCACCACATGGCGCAGGTAGAAATGTCAGTCGTACACAGCACAAAAAAAGCAAAGCTGATAAAACAACAGCACAAGTCTTTGCAGAAGAAACAGAAGGTTTAGATGTTCGTTTTTTCTCTGGTCATATTGATATTTCTGAATTGCCATCGGCTTATAAAAATGCTCAAAATGTACAAGACCAAATGAAAGAGTTTGGGCTTGGGGAGGTAGAAGACAAAATTTTGCCTTATGGTTGTATTATGGCTGGCGATTGGCAAATTGATGCACCTTGGAAAGTGAAAGCTAGGAAAAAGCGTGAAGCAAAAGAGCGAAAAGCTAAAAATAAAATTTCTAGGGAGAAATATAGAAATCGATAGTTTTTGATTATTCTTGAAGTCAAAGAAGCTGTTTAAGAATACTCATTTTTCCTTAGAACTGGGTTGCAAACCCAGTTCTAAGGAAAATAATGCTGCCTTTGTTTGTGTTTTAGCGAAGTAACACCAACAAACATACCTATAAAATCCATTCTTAAACAACTTCAAAATTCTCTTACTATAAAAAAATGAATAAATTTAAAATTATCTCACTTTTCATCATTGTTTTTATAAGCTGTAAAGCCAAAATAGAAAATACCAAAATGCAATTATTAAACGAAAAAGCTCCGAATAATATACCTTTTGAGTTTAGGCAAGATATAATTCCCCAAAATATGCTTATTCATAAGGGAGTATTTAGCCCTGATTTAGAAGAATATTATTATACTATTTCTGATACAAATTTTGAACAATTTGACGTCTATGTAATTGAAAAAAGTAATGGTATTTGGTCTGAATCTAAAGAAGCGTTTTTCAATAGTAAATACAATGAACACGGAATGAGTTTTTCACCAAATGGAAAGACAATTTATTTTAGTTCAACAAGACCAGTTTATGGTGATGGAATAAGTTCAACTTGGCATATTTGGAAATCAAATAAAACTGATGGAAAATGGAGCAAACCTATTCTTGTAGATATTCCAAATTTGAGAAATAAATTAATTTCTCATCCCACCATTACTAATTCTGGAACACTCTATTTTCATTCTAGTAATTTAGATTATAGTGAAATGGATATTTACAAATCAAAAAATGTGAATGGCAAGTTTCAAGATGCAGAAAAAATATTGATTACAGTAGATTCACCAAGGGGAAAATGTACACCTTATATTTCTCCTAATGAAGATTATATTATTTTTGCTGTTATTGGAAAGCAACTTGATTTGGTAATAAGTTTTAATGATGGAAATGGAGGGTGGAAAAATACAAGAAAACTAAGCGATAAAATAAATAATTTTGGGCAAGGAAATCCATATGTAACACCTGATAACAAATTTCTTTTTTATACAACAGGAGAGCATCAAAAACAAAATTGGAAAGTAAAATGGGTTAATATAGAATCTGAAATAAAAAACAAGTAACTTCTGACTTGTTTAGTGAACAATTTTTAGCATACAAACCTAATAAATGCTACTCACTTGTAATAACCTTTGAATTATATGATAATAATTCAAAGGTTATTTTTTTGCTATATACTTTTAAACCCTTTTTTTAGCTGTTTGCTAATTTTATTGTAAAAACTTTGCTCTTATCTCTTTTAGTATTGCATTTAGTTTGCTACTTTTGGAAAAGTGATTTTGAATAAAACGCAAAAACGAGTTTATTTTCTACACTATCAACTTATTTTCTCTGTATTTCTATTTCTTCTTCTATGAGCAACCGTCTAAAAACTGGTTTACTTCTACTTGCTATTGCTTTCTTATTGGGTTATATTCTAATAGAAAAAGCTACAGATATATTAAAAAGTGAAATCAAAACTTTGCCCGAAGGTTATCATAACGTACTTGTTCGTGTGCCTACGAGCTTTGAGTTTTGTGGTGAAACAGTTCCTTTGTATGATGAAGAAGTAAAAGAAAATTTTGATAAAGAGTTGTATATCAATGTCTTTCGTCATTCTTCTACGAGTTTGATTATCAAGCGTTCTGAGAAATTCTTTCCAATTATTGAGAGAATTTTGAGAGAAGAGGGTATTCCTGACGACATGAAATATATTGCTGTCATTGAAAGTGGGCTTGAAAATGTTCGTTCTTTTGCTGGTGCAGATGGCTACTGGCAATTTATGGAAGAAACGGCAAAAGAATTTGATTTAGAAATTTCTAAAGAAGTAGATGAACGTTTTCATATCGAAAAAGCAACACGTGCAGCTTGTAAATACCTAAAACGTTCATACAAAAAATTTGAAAACTGGACGCTTGTTGCAGCTTCTTATAATCGTGGAATGGGAGGAATGAATGCAGCATTGCGTAATCAAAATGCTATTTCTTATTATGATGTAGCACTAAATGCTGAAACAGCTCGTTATATTTATCGTGCTTTAGCCTTTAAAGAAATTATGCAGAATCCTGAAAAATACGGTTTTGTTATTCCTAAAGAGTTACGTTATCCACCTGTAAAATATCGAAAAATACCGATTGATACTACTGTAAGTGATATTTCTGCACTTGCTGTTCAATATGGAATGAGTTATAAGACACTCAAATATCATAATCCTTGGCTTTTAATGAATCAGCTTACTTTTGATAAAAAAGATATAAAAAATAAAAAGGTATATACCTTACTTGTTCCTCAAAATCCACCTATGCCTCACTCAAATGTTTTGGCACAAGAATCTTTAAACATGCAAAAAATGCTAGATTCTATTCTTCGTGAAGAAGATACTGTGATTGATATTCAAGATGTAAAGTAAATTAAACTAGTTGAGAGTGTTGCAGAAAATATATTTAATACAAGGCTATCATGGTTTGTTAGAGGTAATTCAGACATCCTGCCTGAACACAAAAAAACAGTCTTTATTTGTCTTGGTCAGTTTGGAAGACTGACATACAAAAACAACCGTGATAACGTTTTATACTTTCTACAACACAATTATTTTTTATAAAAACTTAAAATATCTTACCTGCATTTAGTATTCCATTTGGGTCAAATACTTGTTTGATTTCTCTCATCAACCTTAGATTTACTTCGCCCAATGCAATAGACATATAAGGGCGTTTGGCAATTCCAATTCCGTGTTCGCCTGAAAGCATTCCACCTAATCGTACTACTTCTTTAAAAATTTCTCCAATTCCTTCTACTACTTTTGTATTCCAATCAGCATCAGAAATTTGCTCTTTCAAAACATTTACATGCAAGTTTCCATCGCCTACGTGTCCAAAACACACCGAACGAAAACCGTATTGGTCTCCTATTCTTTTTATAGAAGTAATCAATTGAGGTAAATTACCACGAGGAACAACTACATCTTCTGCCTTTGTGAGTGAATAAGCATTTACGGCAGGCGAAATATTCTTGCGTAATCTCCAAAGCTCTTCCTTTAAAGCCTCCGAATCAGCAAACAAAATTTCTCCTATTTTATAACCATTTTCTAAGGTTTCGACAATTTTTTCTGCATCAGTCATCATTGATTCTTCATTATTTCCATCTAATTCAATGATTAAATGTGCTTGAATATTATCTGGTAAATCAATAGTTGATTTTTGATTCATCTTATCCTCCAAATAAAACATCGTTCTTTCGATGGCTTCCCTTTCCATAAATTCCATCCCAGAAGGTGTAATTCCTGCAATATAAATGGCTGAAATAGCTCTACATGCTTCTTCATTGCTTTCAAAAGGAACAAGCAGAGCAATATTTTTGTGAGGATAAGGACGGAGTTTGAAAACGATTTTGGTTACAATTCCTAATGTCCCTTCGCTGCCTGTAATTAGTTGAGTAAGGTTATAACCCGTAGAATTTTTGAGTACGTTTGCTCCTGTCCAAATAATTTCTCCTGTTGGCAGAACAACTTCCAAATTCAGAACATAATCACGAGTAACTCCATACTTTACAGCCTTAGGACCTCCTGAGTTATGCGAAACATTGCCACCAATAAAACAGCTTCCTTTACTGGCTGGGTCGGGTGGATAAAAAAGATTTTTTTCTTTGACAGCATCTTGGAAAACTTCAGTTATTACACCTGTTTCGACAGTTGCTTGAAGGTTTAAAGTATCAATTTCGATAATTTCATTGAAACGTTCCATCGAAATCACTACACCGTTATTGGTTGGTAAAGCTCCACCACTCAAACTTGTCCCACCACCACGAGGTGTAACAGGCAAAACGTGTTGATTACAAATTTTCATAATCTGACTAATTTCTTGTGCTGTTCTAGGCTTCAAGACAACATCGGGCAGAAAAGAATAATCTTCAGTATGGTCACGAGAATATGTGTCTCTGTTTTTATCATCCGTAAAAATATATTGTTTACCTACAATCTTCTCGAATTGATTTAGTATTTGAGGTGTGAGTTTGCCAAAATTACTTGTATTCGTTTTTTGATTTACCAAAGTATCTGAAGACATATATAGTGAAATTAAATGTTTTTTTTGAGATTTAATTATAGCAAAAATACGATTTTTTTGTTTTTTGTCTATTCTTTAATCTAATTTATGGTTATTTAATCGGTATGCAGAACAAATTGTGTAATAAAAGCCACTTTTTTTTACTGTATTGGTATTGTTGTTGCATTTTTATTTGAAAATTTGAATCAAAATATGCACATTTGCATGTTTGTTTTTCGAAAGTAAAGAACCAATTTTTAATTTCATCGTTCTTACTAAAAAAACCACATTAAAAAAGCTAACTTTCTATGAATCAATCTACTTACAAATCTATAAATACCTCACAAGCAACTCCATCAAAAGTGATTGCTCTTCCTAGACCAACTCTACAAGCTGTTCTGATGAATTACCTTTCAATATTGCTTTCCTTAAATCTAAAGGAGCAAGGCGTAAGAAATAGTAAGAAAATATTTTTACTATTATCTTTAGTAGCTGTTTTCTTCATTTTAGGAGTTTCAACGGCTTTTGCCCAAGACGATTTTGTAGAAGATCCAATGGGAAATTCAGCTATTTGGCAGAAATTAACTGAAAATCCAACAGACTCTACGCTTTGGGAAAATTACTATGGCAAATCTTGGAGTGCAATGAACAAAAAAGAAGCTAGTAAAGTAAATAGTTGGAAACAGGAACTGATGCTTCGTAAATTAGCTAGTAATGATGCCGTTATTGGTTTTGTAATTACTGATGAAATTGATGAAGGTTTTTTTATTGATGAGGCTGCATTTAGAGAATTTGAAGCGCAGATTCAGACAGCTAAAGCAAGTGGACAGGCAGCAACAATTACATTTAAAGATGTGCAGGGTTTGGAGGCTATTATTATGCCTGAATGGGAAGGAATGGCAGATTTGAAACAAAATATTGCAGAAAATTTTGTCATTTTGGAAGATATGTACAAGGATATTTTCTCTGAACAAGGTATTGAATTTCAAAACTATGATGCAGTACATCCAGATGGGAAATATAATCAGATAAAATGGATTGAGGAGTTAGATGGAAAGCTTCGCAAGGCAAAAGAAAAGCAACTTTCTGAACTCAAGAAAAAATATAATATGAATTAAAATTAATCTTCAAATAAACACATTCATATAAATCGATATACATTTTATTAAACTTATTCTTATTTTTTTTGTTACCTTAAAAGGTGAGTACTCTTTCTTATAACTTTTTTATATAAAAGTATAATTTTTACGGAAAGAAATTTTTAGCTTACTTCTTATTTCTATGGAATCATTGTTTTCTCAAAACTTGATTTCTACATTTTTTCAACTTGATTTATATATTATGCAATTATCAGAACAACAGAATAATGGTACTGTCTTAAATGACATTGAGCAAGTAGCTAATACAGACTATTATACTATTTCTTATTCGTATTCAAAAAATCGTTTTTATCTTACAATTAGAGGTTTTTGGAAAAATCCTGATGTAATTTCTAATTACGTAAATGATTGGAGGAAAGCAATGCTTTTGGCAATTCCTAATTTTACATTACTTACAGATGCTACAAATGCAGAAACATATCCACCTTCTGTAATGACTGTTCATAATGAAGCTCAACAAGTGGTAATAGATGCAGGACTTATGCAGGTAGCTGAAGTTCTTCCAAAAAGTGCATTTTTAAAATTTCAAGCTGAGTTATTGAGTGAGAATAGTCAAATGCCTTGCTCAAAATTTAATAACATTGAATTAGCAGAAGAGTGGCTAGATAGTTTGAGAAAAGAAAATATAGTTTAATTCTATTAAAAGAGATATTTATTTGGAACTTTTAGAATATTTATTTTCCCTCCGTATTCATTTTTTAGATTTTTGAGAATGTTTTTTTCTTTCGTATTTTTCGTATAAAAATTTAATTGGACGAACGGAGCAGAGTGAGCTAAAGCAAATAAAAAGTTTTCAGTTTCTATAATTGATTTGTTGGGAAGTTTGTGTCGAATGGCTAGTTTATTTTTTCTGATAATATACAAACTGTTATCAGAAGGAGTTTTTGAATTATTTATTAAGCTTTTATTTTTGAGATGATTAGTTTCAAAGGTTTTTACATATTCTATCGCATCAATTTCTTGAAAAGAATAAAAATACTCTCCTTTTAGCTCAATTCCTTTTTCAGTAATTTTTACTTTTTTGATATTGACACCAAATGTTTCTCTAAAAGTAGTTGTTTTGGCTAGAAAACCGAATAAAATTGATAAAGTTAGAGCAGAAAAAGTAGTAATATAGAAAGCTGTTTCTTTGAATAATTTAGGAAAAAGCACAAGAAGAACTGAGGCTGAAATAGTTGTAAGTATAACTTGTAAGGTTTCGCTAGAAGAATAATCAGAAAATTCGAAATTAAATTTCTCTCTTTTTTTAGCAAAAAATGAACTAGCTTGTCTAGGAATAAAATCAAGTGTTTCAGACTGGTTACAATGTTTCAGATTCATGTACTCCCAACTTTCTTTCAAAAAAACTGACTGACAAGCAGCACAAAAAACAATTTCATCATTTGCTTTTATATTATCTCCAGTTACTCCATCTTTTCTTCCTATAACATGAGAATGATGTTGAGTATCTAATTTATGTATATTGATATTCATTTTTATTCTGTTGTTGGGTACTTGTGAGTTTCTACAAATAACTATATAGTCAGAAAAGATGTGTCTTTTCTCTACTTTGAAAAATTATCCTATTTTAAAGCCCAAAACAAGTACATCATCCACTTGGTCTTCTTCTTTTTTCCAGTCAAGAAAATAGTTTTCTAGTTTTTCTTTTTGTTTTGTGTCTTCCAAATCAGCTATTTCTACGAAGAGTTTTTTCATTTTTTTCTTCATAAGTTTTCTGCCTTTTTTTCCTCCAAATTGGTCTTGGTAGCCATCTGTACATAAGAAAAAAGTAGTAGGTTGGTCTATTTGTAGTGTATGTGTTTCGTAAACCCTATCATTTTCATTTCTATTCCACCTTCCTCCAATAGGAGATTTTGCACCTGATATTTGCTTTAGTTTCTCATCTTGAACATAATACATTGGGTTTTTTGCTCCTGCAAATGCCATTGTTTTGGTATCGTGGTCATAGACACAGAGTGCCATATCCATTCCGTCTTGATTTTGCGTTTCTGATTGGCGTAAAGTCAATGAAACTTGCCCATGAAGATAAGATAAAATAAGCGCAGGGTCAGTTACTTTCTTTCCAAGAACGACATGGTTAAGCATATCACTTCCAATCATAGACATACACGCCCCTGGAACGCCATGTCCTGTACAATCCACAGCAGCAATAAATGTCTTACCTTTCATGTGTGTGAACCAATAAAAATCTCCACTCACAACATCACGAGGAAGCCAAAGAACAAAGGCTTCATCAAAAGAGTTTTTGATTTCGTTTATGGGTGGTAACATCGCACGTTGAATACGACTTGCATAATTTATACTTGATGTAATATTTTTGTTCTGAGCATTGATTGCCTTACTCTGCTCTGCAATCTGTTGATATGATTTTGCATTTACGAGCGCAATTGCTGCATAAACAGCGACATTTCGGATAATATGTAGATGATTTTTATTATAACTACGTTTCTCAAAACTTTGAACTGTCAGAACACCTATTGTATCTTCTTTATAAATAATGGGTACATAAATAAGCGATTCTGGTATTTCGCCTTCTATGATTTCTATTTCGTGATTTGGAATGTAATTATTGTATTCTAACTCCAAATCATCAACCTTAAACTCAGCATTTTCATTGAAACAATAAGAAGGTAAATTATCCTCACTTAAAGATGTATGATGAAAAGGTAATGTTTCTCCTTTTTCTTTTGCATTAATAAAATCAAGTCTATTTTCTTCTTTATTGTGAATACCAATACTAAAAACAGAGGCATCTAAGAGTTCGTTTATAGATTCATAAACCATTTCAATAATCATTTCTACAGACAAATGAGAGGTAATTTGCTTTCCTACATCACTCAAAAGGTTTACATTTTTGTAAGCTGTTTGTACTAACTTCTGTTGTTCTTCTAAGCGTTCGTTTTGTTGTAAAATTTCTTCATTTTGTTGGTTTACTTCTTCATTTTTTTCCTTTAGCTGTGAAGTTCTTTGGTTTACTAAATTTTCCAATTGTTTACTCCGTAGCTCTATTGTCTTGATTCTGTGTCTATAAAAACCTACTGAAGCTCCTAGTACAATCAGCCCACAAAGTGAAATAAACCACCAACTTCTCCAAAAAGGAGGCGACACACTTATTTTCAATGTTTTTTCTTCCCCCTCAATATTATCACTATTGATTACTTTTACTCTGAATGTATAATTTCCTGCTGGCAAATTGGTATAAGTAGCTTGTCTGATAGATTTGGTTTTGTTCCATTCCTTATCAAAACCTTCTAGTTTGTAGAGATAAGTATCATATTCAGGTTTATTGAAGTTGGGAGAGACAAACTCTAGAGTAATTATTTTATCTTCGTAAGTAAGTTTGAGCTTTTCAAGGTTGTTGAGTGCTTTTGGCAATAGTACCCTTTCTTCTTTTTCTTGATTTACTTTTATTGCTTCTCCAAAAACTTTAAGTTTTGTCAAGATTACTTTACGGCTTTCTGTATTGGCTTTAATATTCTTAGGGTAAAAAGAGTTTAGTCCTTCTATACCTCCAAAAAACATTTCTCCATCTGCTGCTTTATAAAATGCTCCTGTATTAAACTCCAAACTTTGTAACCCATCTCTAGTATCATAGACAATTATTCGTCTGTCGTCAGGAATATCTTGGCTGTTTTTGTCATTTAGAAATTTGAAAAGACCTCTATTTGTACTAAACCAAAGGTTGTCCTCTTCATCTGCCAAAATTCCATAAATTGCATAATTGGCTAGTTCATTTCTCTCCCCCCAATGCTCAAAAGTTTCGGTTTCTTTATTCATTTTATTAAGACCATTGGTTGTGCCTATCCATAAATTTCCTTTTGAGTCTTCTGTCATAGAATGAACTGTATTGCTACTGATAGAGGTAGTATCTTTTATATCAGAAGTATAAAAAACAAAATCTGTAGGTTGATTTTCTATGTTTTTTACTACTTTAACAACTCCTTTATTGGTACTGAGCCAAAGTGTATTTTCAGCATCTTCATAAATATGCCAAATTTCAGTATCTTCTAAATATACTTTTGCAGTATAACCTAATTTATTTTCGTTTGTGATAGGAGTAGGTATAAGCTGATAAATTCCTTCGAAACTGGCTAACCAAATGGTGTTTTTGGAATCTTGTAGAATATATAACAATGTAGTTTGTATAGAGGAAGAATCATTTTCATTGGGTAGAAGAGAGATAAATTCAGCCCCTTTTTCTTCTGAAAAGCTACTCATTTTTGTAATGATAGAAGCCACAACAAACCAAAGCTCTCCACTTTTGGTTTGAGCAATCGAATAAGCTCCCTGTTCTGGGTAGTCTGTTTCTTTATTCCCTTTTAAGATATTATAGTAAGAAATTTGGTTAGTCGAAGTTGTATCTCTACTCCTATCTATCCTAGAAACGGCTTTATCTGTTCCCACCCAAACAATACCTTTATTATCTTTCAAGACAGTCCATATATTTTTATCTGCTAAAGAGTTTTTATTATTTTTTTCAGCTTTATATAATTGAAAACGACTTGCTAATGGATTGTGTTTTAGAAGCCCTGCATCTCTAGTTCCTATCCAAATTGTTCCATTTTTAGAAGGGTATAGAGCCTGTACCAATCCTATTTCAGAAACTGAAGTATAATAAGAAATGACAGCATCAGATTGAGGAAAAATACTGTAAAGTAAATCATCGGAAGTAGCCCATATTTCTCCCTCTTGAGTTTCGTTTATTTTATAAACTGAATAAGCTTCATCATTAGGTAACAAAAAATGTTGAAAATTATTTTCAGAGGGCTGGTAAAGATTTATACAACTATATGTGCCTATCCAAACTCTATTTTTTTTATCTTGATAAATATCAGTAATTCTACGTCCAAAAACCTTTGAAGTATTTTCTACTGTCATAGTAGAGTAGTATAATTCCTTGGGTTTTCTATTAGTGTTCCAAACATTTATACCTTTTACTGTTCCTATCCAAAGCTGATTCTGATTATCGATAAGTAAACTCGTGATTTCATTATCTGCTAAAAGCAAACTATCTTTTTCTTGAGCAAAGTAGTTTGTGAAGGTTTCGTTTTTTATATCTAGCTTACTTAATCCTTTTGTAGTTCCCACCCAAATACATTCTTGATTTTTATCTTCTCTGATAGCCGTGATGTAATTATGAACAAGGGTATTTTGGTTTTTATCATCACTACGATAGGTCTTGAACTGATTGGTGTTTTTGTCATATACACACAGCCCATTAACTGTTCCTATCCAAATTTTTCCTGTTGTATCTTCATATAGTCTTCTAATTTCATTGTCAGGAATGGTAGTCGAATCGCTACGAATATGCTTATAAATCGTAAATTTCTGTCCATCATAACGATTCAGTCCATCATCAGTAGCAATCCATACAAAACCGTCTCTGTCTTCCAAAACATCATTAACTGTGCTTTGGGACAAACCATTTTGAATATTAAAAGCCTCTACTTCTAATGTTTTGCTATTTGGTAGCTGTTGAGAAAAAGCAAAGTGAACAAGAAAAAAAAGAGTAATTGAAAAAAAACATCGCATCATATAATTCTATTTCATAAATATCAAGACCTATAAATATAATCGTTTGTTTGTATGCGAACAAATTAATTTTTAGTAAATCTTAAAAAAATAGAATATAATTTTGATTTAATTCATTTTCACTTCTTTTATATCCCTTAATTTTGCCTCTACCTCTTCCAAAACTTTCAAACGAACAGATAATTTTATTTGGCAAGTGTTGGTAAACTCTTGTTCTGCTATCTCTAAGTCATAATCCTTTATTAGTTTCATCACATCATTCATTCCCAAATACTCAAAGGAAAAAGAGACCGTTTCTGTGATGATTTTCTCTTCAATTTCTGCATTCTCTAAGGCTTCCCAAGTAGAAGTTTTATACGCATTTATGAGACCACTTACACCTAGTTTTGTTCCTCCGAAATACCTAATTACGATAACTAAAGTATCTGTAACATTAAAGGATTTTATCTGATTTAAAATAGGTGTTCCTGCTGAATGGTTGGGTTCTCCGTCGTCGTTGGCTCTCCAAAGCTCTCCGTCTTGTCCTAATTGGTAGGCATAACAATGATGACGAGCATCGTAGTATTTTTTTCTTATTTCTTCTAGTCGTTCTTTTACTTCCTCTTCTGTCTTGACCTGAAATGCAAAGGCTATAAACTTGCTTCCTTTTTCTTTGTATTCTCCTTCTGAAGGTTCTTTTATTGTTAAAAATGTGTCAATCATTGAATAAAGTTAAGTTTTAGAAGTAAATACAAATACTATTAGGTAGGATTGGCGAGTGATTTATATGATCTTTATGATGAAAGGCAGGGTGAATGCGAATACTTTTTAAATACGAAAGTATGGAGAATGAAATTGCATTTTCATTCCACCAACTCCCATTTCCTAAACTCTATTTCCACCAACAAAAACCTGTTCAATCAAATTACTACCAAATGAATAGGGAAGAAAAGCAAGTGAAGGTATTTTTTTTGTAAGAATCAAATTTGCATCTGTATTTTTACGAATAACTCCATGTGTTTTTTCTAGCTCAATAGCATAAGCTGCATTTAATGTAGCTGCATTAATGACTTCCTCTGGTGTCATTTGCATATGAATACAGGAAAGTGAAAGCACAAAAGGCATATTTCCAGACGGAGAACTTCCTGGGTTGTAGTCTGTTGCCAATGAAACAGGCAGACCACTCTCAATCAGTTTTCTAGCAGGAGCATATTCCAAACGCAAGAAAAAAGCTGTACTTGGTAAAAGTGTTGGCATAGTTTGATTATTATTTTTAGCAGAATTAAGAAGAGAATTTATCTCGTCTTCTCCCATATGTTCTAGGTGGTCGACACTTCTTGCGCTATGTTTTACTCCTATTTGAACACCTCCAGAAGTATCTAATTCGTTGGCATGTAGTTTTGCTTTTAACCCATATTTTGTAGCTACATTTAATATTCTATCAGTTTCTTCTACCGTAAAAAATCCTCTATCGCAAAAAACATCACAATAATCGGCTAAGTTTTCATCGGCTACTTGTGGAATCATCTCATTGACAAGCAAATCCATATAACTTTCTCTTGAAATTTCCTTTGGGAAAGCATGTGCGCCCAAAAAAGTAGCTTTTATTTCTATTGGGGAAATTTCTTTTAACTTTTGGATTACTCGCAACATTTTCAACTCATCGTTTAAAGTAAGTCCGTAACCACTTTTTATTTCGGCTGCTCCTGTTCCAAACCCTATCATTTCTAAAAGTCTTTGATGAGCAGCTTCATATAACTCTTCTTCTGATGTTTGTTGTAGTTTTTTGGCAGAATTGAGTATTCCTCCTCCCCTTTTGGCTATTTCTTCGTAAGTCAAGCCATTTATTCGGTCTTCAAATTCTTTTTCACGGCTTCCTGCATAAACGATATGCGTATGAGAATCTACGAAAGAAGGTAAGACAAATTTTCCTGAGGCATCTATTTTTTCTATCTCTGTATTATCTAGCCAAAATGCTTTCTGCTCATCGTTCATTTCCTGCATTTTGCCAAACTCCTTAATTTTCCCATTTTCTACAAAAAGAAAAGCATTTTCGATGCTTGGCAGTTCTTGCATTTGTTTTCCTGCACGAAACGAAGGTGTTTTTTGGCGTTGCTTTTCTACTTGAACTAATGATTTGATATTTAGGAATAAGGTTGATTTAGTTTTCATCGGATTGAATAGTCTTTGTATATCTATAATAAATGATTAGTACAAAAATACAAATCAAAAGGGAAAAAGCTATTCTATCTAGTTTAAGATTATACTCTAAGGTAATACTTTAGGTGTGAATATAACCTAGAATACATCAAAAGAACAATAATTAAATTTAGGTTTAAATATTCTTTCAAGACCAATTTTGTACGAAATAGTACAGAAAAGGTTTATCAAACTCTATTAGTTAGATTTTTTGGGTTACGATTCAATACAAGGTAAATTGACTGTAAAAATAGAACCTGCATATTCTTCACTTTCTAAATGAATTGTTCCTTTTAGTTTTTTGATAGCATTATGAACAATATATAACCCTAAACCACTTCCCTTAGCTTGTTCACTGGCACGAATAAACATATCAAAAATAGTAGCTTGATATTGCTTCGGAATACCAATACCATTATCTAAAAATTCCATTTCAATTCCTGTTGCTGTATCTTTTACTGTAACCTGCACAAATGAGTTATCAAAAGAGCGTTTTGAATATTTAATGCCATTTTCTATAAAATTCTGAATGATAGTATAAAGCAAACTCTCATCTGTAGAGAACTCCTTCTTGCAGTTTATATTTATTTTAAACTCTATGTTTTGGTAGTTTTCATAAAAAGAAAAAGTAGGGATAATATTATCAATAAGTTGCTTGAAATCAATTACTTTCATATTTAATTTTCCCTGCTTAATAGAAGATACTTTAGTCAAATCCTTAATTAGTTCGCTAAGTTTTTTGACAGAAGTTTCTATCATATTTGTATATTGTTGAACAGTTGTGTCTTCACTTTTTTCTATCCTGAATAGATTTAGAACTCCTTCCACTGAGCTAATAGGACCTTTTAGGTCATGAGAAGCACGATAAAGTAACTGCTCCATTTCTTTATTGACAGAAACGATTTCATTTTGAGCTATTTTGAGTGAGTTTACGTCTGCAACTGCCAAAATAGTACCTAAAGATTCTACTTGGTCAGCTTTTATAGGGTTACTGCTTATCCACGCCCAAAGACTATCTCCTGATTTTCTGCGCAACTGAAGTTCATATTGCTCTGGTTTTATTTTTATTCGATTTTGGATTGCAGCATGTGATTCAGTATCAATTTCTTTTGCAAAAAGGAGTTTATCAATTGTTTTTCCAATTAACTCACCTTGAACGTGTCCTAAAAGCTCCAAAACTCGCTCATTTACATATACAATTTCATCTTTACTATTCAAAACAATAATTCCTTCACGCATCGTATCAATGAGTGTTCTATATTTTTGTTCGCTCTGTTTTATCTTTCTCTCTGAGCGTTTGCGTTCACTAATATCACGCATCACAACAGCAATAGAGGTCGCTTCATGGGTTTCATTTAGTTTTATAGGAAAAAAAGAAACAGCGACATCCAGCGGCATGTATTTCCTTCTATTAATTATTCGAAGTTCTGTTTCCCAAGATTCATTTCTAGGGAATTGAAAAACTTCCATTTTTATTTTTTCTTGTGAAGAACGAGTAAAATATTCTAAAATATTTGTACCTATTATTTTTTCTATTTTTTGATTTTTTATGGTAGTTTTGTCCTCTATACCTAAGAGTTCTTTACCTGCCTCATTTATGAATTTTATGGTGCCATTTTTATTAGTCAAACCAATAAGTTCGTGGCTACTTCCAATGAGAGAGATGAGCCTCTGATTTTCTTCTTTTGCAATTTTCTCTTGTGTAATATCTCTAGCCACTCCCAAAAAGCCAGTTAGATTACCAAGGTTATCTACCTGTGGATTGATACGTTCTTCAAGCCATAAGTATTTTTTTTCTGTATGGTGCAAAATTTTGAAAGTACGTGAAACCTTGGTTTGTCTCAAAACTGCTTGTTGCATTGTTTCTATTACATGCCTTCTATCTTCAGGATGAATGACACGCATCCAAGGAATAAAACCTCTATCAAAAAAATCAAGAGGATAATTAAGAACAGACTGCAAGTGTTCACTCACAAAAGTAAGTTGGTATGTTCCTGTATTTGGGTTTATTCCAACAGCATACACAATCTCATCAATATTATTAAGCAGTTGTTTGTACTCTTGTTTATTTTTTACGATTGCTTCTTCATTTCGTTTTTGCTCCGTGATATTTCTCACAATCATAAGTATTTCGCCTTGTGTACTAAGGTTCATCCGAGCTTCTAAATGAAGTAACTCATTACCACTTGTTAAATGGTTATATTGTATTGACTGTGGTTTTTTTGTTGATAATGTTTTTTGAATAGTTTTTTCGACTTTGCCAGAAACCATTAATAAAAAAACATCTCCTATTTTCTTATTGATAGGATTTTTAAGGTTATAAAAATCTTGTTGATCAGCTTTATAGTCTAAGATAGTTCCATCTTCGGCAAGTAAAAACATTTGGTCTGGAATGGTATCTAATAAAGCTTTATTTTTAGATTCGCTTTGCCTAAGCTGTTCTTGATTTTGTTTTGCTTTTGTTATATCTGAAGCAATGAGAGCAAAACCTGTAACTTCATCATCAGTGACCATAGGAGCAATTCTGATACTGAGCCACGTAGTACGAGATTTAGTAGCATAATTATAAAAAAGACTTTCAAAACGCCCTATATTTTTGCTTTCAAAAACCTCCTCAAATATTTTTTGTAATTTTCCTTTTTCATCAGACATAATTAGATCATAGACATTCCTACCCATCATTTCCGAAATAGAAGTTTCACTTGGAGTACGATTGATATACTGTATATTTCCATCTAAATCAACATGTAAAACATAGTCAGGTGCAAATTTGATAAGTGAACGCCATTTATCTTCATTCTGACGGCTTTTTGTAATGTCTGTAAACTGAAGTAAAAAATGTTTTTTATTATCAATTTGCATCATCTGAACAGCCATTTTGACCCAAAAGAATTTGCCTTCTTCTTTCCTTCTCATCTTCATCTCAAAGGTTCTTACAGTTCCTCTTCTACGTGTACGACTACGAATTTGAGACAAATCAGTAGTGCTTATTAAAAGATTAATAGAGTGATTCAGAATATTCTCTTTATCGTACTTAAAGGATTTTAAAAAGGTTTCGTTAGCTACTTGTATTTTATTATCTACTGCCGAAAAAATAAGAGTAGGTGAAGGCAAAAGTTCAGCACATTTATAAATTAATGCATCATTGGTAGAGTCAGAGGTAGAATCAATAGCTTTTTCATTAGGTTGCCCCAAATTAATTTGAGTAAGCATTCCTGCTGTTCCTATTAATTTATTGCCTTCTTTTAAGGCTGTAATTTGAAGTCGATAAAAATGGTCATCATGATTAACAATAGAATAAAAATCACTTCCTAGAAAAACATCAGCATGAGCTTGAGCAGAAAAAATCCATTGATTATCTTCTTCTTCTAGTTCCCAAACTGTTTTTTTGATAATTCTTGAAATATCTATTTCAAACTTATTTAATAAAGCACCAATAATATTTTCTACTACAAGCTCGGCATTCGTTTGCCAAACTAACACAGGCAGATGAGCCAACCAAGCAAATTGGTTAGTAGTTAAGGTATCTGAATTTGTTGAAAGTGGATTGAATTTTGGACTTTCCATGTTTTAAATAATGCCTGTTCTAATAAATCTATTATCTCATTATTTTTCTATACTTTCTCAATATAAAATATAGTTAGACAAAATACGTAATTTTTTTTAGTATTTTTATTTTTACAAATGTATAATGCTTTTTTTACCGAAAAAACTTAAACTTCATTTATTTTTTAAGCAAAAGATTAAGAGAGTAAATAAGGTAAGTTTCAATTCGAAATATAATTTTCACTAATTTAAAACTTCAATCTCATCTGAATACGAACATCATTTCTCAAGTCTCCATTAATTCGTTCTAATCCAGAGCCAATACTTTCTTGATTTCTGTATTTTGTATATGCCCATTTCGCCCAAATATCAATTTTCTTTCCTACCTTAAACTGAACCATATAAAAATTGCGAAAACCACGCCCGTAATAAGCTGGAATAAAAAAATAATACAAAACATCTTTTTCATAAACATACTGACGGTTTTCATAATCATCAGTATCAAAAAGCGCAAAACGAGTAGAAAAACGAACTTTACCAAAATCTAAATTAACATCTTGTACAATTACATAACCCTGCGTAGGTGCTGCTTCGTGTTCGTAGGAACTAAACTGAACTCTAGCACGAAGTGAAACAATTTCTTCTGCTCTGTAATTACAATTGAGTTGATAATTTCTTCGTGTATAAGGGGTAACTTTATTGAAGTTGGAGTTTGTGTTATTGTCTTCACTTCTAACATTTCTCTCTCTTACTTCTTGTCTAAACTGTCCGTAAAGTTGAATAGCACGAGAAGGACGATAGGTCAGACGAGCCAAATATTCGTGTCCACCTGAAGGCGCATCCACCAAAAAACGCATCCACGGAAAACGAAAACGGTCGTAATAAGCAGCAAGTTGCCATTTTTTGGAAGGAGAGTATTTTATTCCCCAATAAAAACCTTGTTCATTTATCGGACGAGAACCTTCTCCAAAAGCTGCTCCATAAAAGGTGTGAAAATCTCTGCCATAACTACGTGCCAATAAGGACATTTCTAATGGACGAGCGAGAGAAAGAATTACACCAGAAATAAGTCCCATTCCACCACTTTTCGAACGTGCAACCTCTCCAAAAAAACTCATATTTCGCCAAGCGTATGAATAATTCATACCAAAATTGTAATTATTTTTTCCATTAAATTCAAAACGGTTATATAACCTGTCATTTCTTTGTAACGTTTTGTTATAAGAAGTATAAGAGAATGTTGCTCCTAACTCTAAGTTATTTTGCTTGTCTTTATAGGTAATATTTCCACCTGCATCAGTGCGTATAAAATTATCTTTTTTCTCTATTTCGCTTGGTGTTCTGTGAAAGCCTGTTGCGATAAGGGAGCTAATCAAATCTCCTTCTTGTCCATCATTTAATGTATCCAAAGCAAGACGACTTGCACCTCCATCTTCTCCTACTCTTGAATAATATCCTGTAATATCAAATTGTCCTGTTGTGTAAGTTGCTGCTGCACCACGTTGAAAGCCAGTTTCCAAAACAGAAGTGTATGGTCGGATTCCTTGTGTACTTCGACGAACCGTATTGATGGTTTCAGAGCCTTTTCCTGCTGCAAAACCTGCTCCCATTATCAACCCCTGCCCAAATGAAAGTTGATAATCTCCTAAGGCAAGTGTTTTGAATTTTCCTTGATTTTGTAAGACCACATGAGCTGAAAGAAAATCAAAACCATATCTTTTTGTTTCTCTATCCCAAATAAACTGTTCTCCTGCATCTTTTTCAAGCGTAAAACCAATACTAAAATCGTTGAGGTGTGAAATTCTCATACGTGTATAAACTCTGTCAGGTGACCCTACATAGCGAGTTGCACCTGTCGTATCGCTAGTATAACCTCTCTGCTCTTCCAAAACTCGGCTATAACGAACCAAAAGTGTTTTGTTTTTTTCTGCCAAAATTCGTTGAAAAAGATTTCTTGTGTCTTGTTGAAGAGTGCTTTCTGTGATGGTAATAAATGGCAAAACTCTTTCAATAGTAATAGCGTCCCATGAAGGAATTGATTGAACCTCATAAATACTAAGTAGTTTTCCATATTTCTCTCTATGCTCCAAGAAGTCTTCAATTTGGCGTTCGGAAAGTAAAAATGTACTTATCAAATCATTTCTGTCAGCTCTGTTCAAATCTAAAGGCTGAATGAAATATTGAAATAGAGACTCATATAAATCACTATAATCAACATCATCTTCTGGAACTGGAAAAAGCTCTTGTACCAAGACATCAAAATCAGCCTTTTCAGAACTGTACCTTTTTGGGATGTCAAAATCTATAGGCTTATTTATTGGAGGTGTTGTGTTTATCGTTGTGTCGTTGGTAACCGTATTTATATTGATTTGAGCAAAAACAGTATTTCCAAAAATATTAAAGAATAAGACCAGTAAAATAATTACGAAAAGAGCCACACGAATCCAAATTCCTAAAGAAACTTTAGTAGATTGCTCTTCTTTATAGTCAGAAATGAATTGTTCATTATATCCATGAAATTTACTAAAATGGTCGTCTTGAAAACGCACTTTTTTTCTTTGTTCTGCTTGTCTTTCGCCTGAAATAGAATGGGGGGCAGAGCTTAAATCTTTGCGTGGTTGTCCTGCTTGTTCGCTCATTTTACGTCTAAAATTGAATCTAAAAACTATTACAAAATCTAAGATAGAATAAATTAAGCTATTTTTTAATAAAAAAACGCAACAACAGTCATTTTGAACCATTTTTATTAAATTCTTTTCAAACTAACCTCAATGGAGTTTTTTACGTTCAAGGTTTTATATTTGGTTATTTCAACTAACGATTTATTTATTTTTTAATTCAACTTATATAAATTATGGGATTTTTTTGGTCAATTATTATCGGAATCTTGGCAGGTTTTATTGCTGGTAAGCTTATGCGTGGAAAAGGTTTGGGCTTGATTGTTAATTTAATTGTCGGAATTATTGGTGCTTCTATTGGAGGTTGGATTTTTACAAAACTCAATATTATGGTAGAAGCAGGATTTGTAGGAAGCCTCATTACTTCAACAGTAGGAGCTGTAGTCTTACTTTTTGTAATAGGAATTTTTACTGGAGGGAATAGGAAAAGATAGTTTGTGTCTTTTCTTATAAAATTTTTTCAAAAGCCTTTATAATTATTTATGAAGGTTTTTTTTAAAACAAATATTTTTTTGCTATAAAACCTTACCTTTGCGAATTACTTTTTTTCAACCCACTTCAAAAGATTATTTTATGCAAAAGCGCAATTATTTCATTCATCTAATTTTTATAGTATTTATTTCTTTATTTATATCAGCTTGTCAAGACATACAAGAGGAAGTTGAAGATGGAATAGACGAAATAGACGACGAAACAGAATTTTCTTGCTTTACTACTCGTATCAATTACTATGATGAAAATGATGAACTGACAAGATATTCTAATAGAGCTTATACGCAGGACAAAAAAATGCTTTATGATTCAACATTTAATGCTGATGATAATTCTGTAAGAACAGTTGAATCTTACACCTATGATGGAAGGTCTCTTGTAGTAAGAAATTACAGAACTCGTAGTGGACAATTTGCTTTATTACATGAATATTTTTACGAAGAAGATAAACTTTTGAAAATAGTAGATTACGATATAGATAGAAATGTATTGGTAAATAGTATCCATATTTATACAGGAGAACTTCTGACAAAAATAGAATACTATAATGGCGATAACGAACCTACAGGTTTACTTATTAATGAGTATGATGGTCAGAATATTATAAAGAGAACTTCTTATGGTGCTAATAATGAATTGATAAATTCGAGAAGGTATGAGTATCAGTCAAATGTTTTGGTCAAAGAAAGTCTATATGATGCTAATGAAGAATTGGTAAAGTATTATTTGATTAGTGACCAAAATAACACAATCACTAAACAAGCCTATGATGAAGAGGGAAATATTCTTTCAGAAAAAACAGTGCGGAGATATGATTCAAACAATAATACTATCTACTCTTTAAATCAATTTGAAGTTGGTAACTATTCAGAATCAAACTATACCATATCATATAATGAATATGATTATATTATTGGTTTTGTTATTCAAACAACAAGATTTACTAATGGAACTATTCTTTTTCAAAGTTATACAAGAAGAGAGGATGTAAATGTAGAGTGCTATTAAAATTAAAGTATAAATTTTCTCAAAAACCTTTATAATTATTTATGAAGGTTTTTTTTATTGATTTATCATTTTTTAAGAAAAATAAAACGATAGGTTTATATAAATTGCCTATAATAATTTTCAAAAATTAATCATACCCACTTTATTCCCTATGCAAAATTCTAAAAATCAGCTTCTTATAGCCTTTTTAGTTTTGTTTGTGTCTGTGTTCTCCTATCAGAAAACGTTTGCACAACAAACATTTTATACGAATGGCATTACAGATGAGCGCAACAATACTGTCTATGCTTTCACAAATGCTACCATTTATACAGATTATCAAACTAAGATTTCTGATGCTACCTTAGTTATTAAAGACGGCAAAATATTGGAAGTCGGAACAAGCGTAACTATTCCCAAAGGAGCAATAATTCAAGACCTCAAAGGAAAAATAATCTATCCTTCTTTTATTGATTTGTATTCTGATTATGGAATGCCAACTATTGAAAAAACAAAAAGAGGAGCTTGGTGGCAACTGCAACTTAACCCCAAAACACCTTATGCTTTCGGCAACAATGAAGCCGTAAAAGCACATCATAAAGCAAGTGAAATGTTTAATCCAAAAGACAAATCAGCAGAAAAAGAAGCTGAAAGTTTGAGAAAGCTAGGTTTTGGAGCAACTCTTTCTAACCAGCAAGATGGAATTGTGAGAGGAACTTCTGCGCTTGTGTTCTTAGGAAATGGAACAGCAAATGAGCAGCTTTACAAAATAGACGCAGCAGCAGGACTTTCTTTTAATAAAGGTTCTTCTTCACAATCTTATCCTACTTCTTTGATGGGTTCGATGGCACTTTTGCGCCAAACATACCTTGATGGAAAATGGTATTCAACAGGAGCAGGAAAAGACAAAAACCTTACTCTTTCTGCTTGGAACACACTACAAAACCTTCCTCAAATCTTCGAAGTTGATGATAAAATGAATGCGATTCGTGCTGATAGACTAGGTGATGAGTTTGGAAAACAATATATTTTTAAAGGAAGTGGCGACGAATACCAAGCCGTTGATTTAATCAAAAATACAAATGCTTCTTTTATTATTCCTCTAAATTTCCCAAATGCTTTTGATATAAATGATCCTTTAGATGCTCAATTTATTTCATTTACAGCTCTCAAACATTGGGAATATGCAGCCTCAAATGCAGCTATTCTTGAAAAAGCAGGAGTTAATTTTGCTTTCACAACAGACGGACTAAAAGACAAGTCTAAGTTTTTGGAACATCTTAGAAAAGCAGTTGGTGCAGGTCTTTCCAAAACAGCAGCTCTAAAAGCTCTTACTTATACACCAGCCAATCTTATTGGAGAAGAAAATAATTTAGGAACTTTGAAAAAGGGTGCAATTGCTAACTTTATTATCGCTTCTGGGGATTTTTTTTTATCAAAAACAAAAATACATCAAAACTGGGTAAAAGGTCAAAAAAATGAAATTGTTCCTTTTCCTAACTCTTCGTATGCAGGAATTTATGATTTGACGTTGGAAGAAGAAGGCAAACCAAAACTTTATAAGTTGGAAGTTTCGGGAGAAGAAGATAACTTGGATTATAAAATCATTGATGGAAAAGATACACTGAAAGCAAAAGCAACCTATGAAAAAGGAATTTTTGCACTTCAATTTTCTCCTCAAAACCAAACAGAAGCTACTCGCCTTACAGGTTGGTACGATTCGGAAGGAAAATACTGGGAAGGCTCTACACGCACAGCAGGTGGTAAATGGATTTCGTGGAATGCCAAAAATTCAGATTCTAACATGAAAATTAATCAAGCAATTGGAGATGCACCAAAAGTAGATTCGACACTACAAGCCTTCAAACCAATTTTTCCATTTGCTCCTTATGCGTTTCAAACACAACCAAAAGCTGAAACTGTTTTGATAAAAAATGCTACGGTTTGGACAAATGAAGCCGATGGTGAAGCAAAAGGAATACTGGAAAATACAGATGTTTTACTTGTTAATGGAAAAATAAGTAAAGTAGGAAAAAATCTTTCTGCACCAAAAGGAGCAAAAACAATTGATGGAACAGGAAAACACCTCACAAGTGGAATCATTGACGAACATTCTCATATCGCAATCTCTGGTGGTGTAAATGAAGGTGTGTATGCAAACAGTTCGGAAGTTAGGATTGGAGATGTTATCAATCCAGAAGATGTAAATATTTATCGTCATTTGGCTGGTGGCGTTGTGGCTCTACAACAGTTACATGGTTCTGCAAACCCAATTGGAGGGCAGTCTGCTGTGGTAAAATTACGTTGGGGAAAAACAGCCGAAGAAATGAAAATCAAAGGCGCACCAGAGCGAATCAAATTTGCATTGGGAGAGAATGTAAAACATTCGAATTGGGCAGAATATAATCGTTTTCCACAATCAAGAATGGGAGTTGAGCAGTTTCTGACAGATGCGTTTACGAGAGCAAAAGAGTATGAAGCAGCCAAAAAAGCAAATCCAAACACAACAAGAACAGATTTGCAAATGGAAACTCTTTTAGAAATCATTAATGGAGAACGTCTTATTTCTTGCCATTCTTATGTTGCTTCCGAAATTCTTTCTACGATGCGTGTGGCTGAAAAATTCGGTTTTAAAGTAAATGTATTTACGCATATTTTGGAGGGCTATAAAGTTGCTCCTGAAATGGCGAAACACGGCGTTGCTGGTTCTACTTTTTCGGATTGGTGGGCATACAAATATGAGGTAAAAGATGCCATTCCATACAATGCAGCACTTATGAATCAAGCTGGAGTCCTGACTTCAATTAATTCTGACGATGCCGAAATGGGTAGAAGACTAAACCAAGAGGCTGCCAAAACTGTAAAATATGGAGGTGTTTCTCCAGAAGAGGCGTGGAAGTTTGTTACTCTTAATCCTGCAAAAATGTTAGGGATTTCTGACCGAACAGGAAGTATCAAAGTAGGAAAAGATGCTGATGTTGTTTTATGGTCTGATAATCCTTTGTCAGTTTATGCAAAAGCTGAAAAAACATTTGTTGATGGTATTCTTTATTTCGACAGAGAAAATGATGAGAAATTACGTCAAGAATTAGCTGTTGAACGTGAGAGAATTATTCAAAAAATGATTTCAGCAAAAGAAGGTGGCGCAGCAACAACAGGAATAAAGTTTAGAAAGCAACATTTATGGGATTGTGAAGAAATAGATTTTGATTATTGGAAAACTGTAAATGAAGGAAAGTAATTTTTTATTTTCTAATTGAGATTTTTCCCAAAACCCTAAGAGTCTTTAAGACTCTTAGGGTTTAATAGTTTAAAAAAACAGAAATTAGTTTTTAGTAAACAAAATCATAAAAAAACACTACCTTTGCATCACAAAAAATAAGAAAGTAGTAAAGATAAAAAACGAGTAAAAATATATATAAAATGGCAGCAATTAACCTCATTTCGGGAGAACACCTTTCAAAAACGTATGGAGATAGATTCCTTTTCAATGATTTGAATTTTGGAATTTCCCAAGGTGAAAAAGTAGCTTTGGTAGGTAAAAATGGAGCAGGAAAATCTACGCTTTTGAAGATTTTAGCCAAAATAACGATGCCCGATAAAGGAGACGTTAGTTTGAGACAAGGTGTGAGAGTAGGTTATTTGGCTCAAGACCCAGATTTGCCTGAAAACAAAACGATTTGGGAAGCGATTGTACAGGCTGATAGTCCAACTATCACAGCGATTCGTAATTACGAAAATGCCATTTTGCCTGAAAATATAGAGGATGCTGAGAGAATGGAAAAAGCAATGAACGAAATGGAACGTTTGGATGCTTGGGCGTATGATGCTAAAATAAAAGAAATTACTTCAAAATTAGGTTTAGAAGATACACAAAAATCAATTGCACAACTTTCTGGTGGACAGAAAAAGCGTGTTGCTCTTGCAAAACTACTTTTAGATGAGCCTGATTTGTGGCTTTTGGATGAGCCTACCAACCATTTGGATTTGGCAACTATCGAATGGCTAGAAAATTATTGGGCTTCTGCCAACACAACGTTACTGCTGATTACTCACGATAGATACTTTTTGGATAAAATTTGTAACCGTATTTTTGAGTTGGATAACGGTCATATTTATCGTTACGAGGCAAATTATGGACAGTTCTTGGAGCTAAAGTCAGAAAGAGTTGCACAAGCACACACCGAGGCAGATAAGGCATACCAACACATGAAAAAGGAGTTGGACTGGATTAGAAGACAGCCAAAAGCACGAGGAACAAAGGCAAAATATAGAGTAGAAGCTTTTGAAGGAATAAAAGAAAAGGCTAGTAATCGTCCAGAGGGAAATAATATGGATATTCAATTTGGGTCAAAACGCCAAGGAAAGAAAATTATTGAACTTCACGATGTGAGTTTTGACTTTCAAAGTGATAGAGGAAGACAGAAAATTCTTGATAACTTTAATTATAAGTTTGTACGAGGAGAGCGAATAGGAATTATTGGTAAGAATGGAGCAGGAAAATCTACTTTTCTTTCTCTTTTGACAGGTGCATTAGAGCCAACAAAAGGACATATTGAAAAAGGAGAAAATACTCATTTTGGTTATTATACGCAGATGCCACCTTCTTTTGATGATTCTATGCGAGTGATTGAAGTCATTCAACAGATTGGAGAAGTAGCAACAATTTCAGAAGAGAGTAAACATCAAGTTTCAGCTTCACAACTTTTGACGCAATTTAATTTTCCACCAGCACAACAGTATAAAAATGTAGGTACACTTTCTGGAGGAGAAAAAAGACGTTTGCAGCTTTTACAGATTTTGATAAAGATGCCTAACTTCTTAATTCTTGATGAGCCTACCAATGATTTGGATTTGCAAACGCTTTCTGTTTTGGAAGAATTTTTATCTAATTATGGAGGTTGCTTGATTTTGGTTTCTCATGATAGGTATTTCTTAGATAATTTAGTAGAACATCTTTTTGTGTTCGAAGGAGAAGGAGAAATTAGAGATTTTAATGGAAATTATACTGATTATAGAGAAGAAGAAGCCGAAAAGCTCAAAGAGTCTCAAAATAAGCCTTCTAATAAAAATGCTCATTCGATTGCACCAGTAAAAACAAATACTTCTAACAAACTAAGTTTCAAAGAAAAACAAGAACTTGAACAACTAGAGAAAGATATTGAAAAACTAACTAAACAGAAAGCAGAACTAGTTGCTCTTATGAATAGTGGAGAAACAGATTATGACAAAATTTCGAAGTGGAGTTCTGAAATGGAAACTATTGTTGATTCACTTGATGAAAAGGAAATGCGTTGGTTGGAACTCTCTGAAAGAGAATAGAGATTTAAAAATCAATAGCTGAAAACCTAATTTGAGCAAGACTATTTTTTGTTTATCATTTGGTCTATTTCCAATTGTTTTTGGATAACCTCATCGCTAATTTCATTATTTTCATATTCGCTTTCAAGTATTTGCTCTTCCAAACTTTTTGTTTTTTCTATTGATTTATTAGGGTCAATTTTGAACCCAAATACAATAACATCATCAGTTTGGTTTCTGAGGTTTCTCCATTTAAAAAGCGTTCTTTTCAAAATAAGACGCTGTTTTTTCATAGGTTGTTCTGATACTTCTAGTAATAACTTTCTTAGGTTTTTACTATAAAATTTTGTGTTATTTTCTCCTCCAAACTGATCTTGGTAGCCATCTGAATACATATAAAAAGTAGTTGGAACTCTAATATCTATCTGATGATTAGTAAAGTCTCTAGGCATAAACTTACGAGTAAATGTTTGTCCTATGCTCATTCTATTTCCTTTTATTATTTTTATTTCATTGTTTTGAATGTAGATAAGAGGGTTTTTAGCACCTGCAAAAGAAAGTCGGTTTTGCTTATTATCTATCGTACAGATAGAAATATCCATTCCGTCTCTGACATCATCTCTACTAATAAATAATGTAGAAAAATAAGTTTGTAAAGCATCTAAAATAAGAGAAGGTTGAGTAATTCCTTTTTCTACAATTCCATTTAAAAGACTCTCTCCTATCATTGTAAGCATTGCCCCCGGAACGCCATGTCCTGTACAATCTCCCACAACTATTATTTTTTTATTGTTTGTCTCTTTACACCAAAAAAAATCACCCGAAATAATATCTTTCGGACTATAAAAAACCATATAATTTTCATTTCCTAGAATTTGAGATAATTCTTTAGAGGAAGGAAGCATAGCTTCCTGAATACGTAAAGCATACTTTATACTATCCATGGTATGCTTATTGGCTTTACTCAATTTTTCAGATTGTGTCGTTAGCTCTTCTGCTTGTTGAGAAAGTTCAGTGTTAGAAGCCATAAACTTTTTAGCTGACTCGCTTGCTACATAATTGAAGTATGCTGTAATAGTAACTACCATTACCCCAGCACTTATCAAGTTCATTATTCCAAAAGTAAACATTCCTGTTTCAGAAATTTCTTGTATGGGTGCAAAATTAGAAGTATAAAAATAAAGACCTATATAAGAAATAAAAGCAATAATATTGGACACATACGATTTCTTACTAAAATTATTTGCCAAAAATGAAGTCATCATTGCCAAGAAAAGGTAGTAATGAAAGTTGGAATCCCAACCTATAATGACAACTGCAAAAATAGCGTGTAAGATTATTTCTCCAATAGCAACGGTTAATAAAGTAGCACTATTAGAATCTATCTGCCTGTTTGCCATAAAAACAACAGCAAAAAGAAAGCAACTAGCAACATTAAAATAAGCCATTGAATAGACTCCAAAAATCAGAAAACAAACCAAAAATACTACATGAGCTGAAAACCCAAGTATTCCGACCATAGTAAGGATAGCAAAATCTCGGTGCTTTTCAGGAGGTAAGTTTTCAGGAATTTGTAAAAATGGAACGGTATCTAACATATCTAACAGAGTTAAAAAAAATAACTATTTCTGTTTGCTTATAATCATACTTTCAATAAAGTTTAAAAATAGATTAGAAGGAAAAATAATAGAATAGTTGATTAGATAACTAAACTATTTAGATATAGTTTTTTTTTATACAAAAAAATCAGATTAGTTAAACGGTAAGGCAATAATACTTTGACTTTTTTAGCAATTTAGTGCCATAGCTTTCTACTGATGACATTAATTTTTTAAATCAATGCTTGGCTTTATATTGAAAAGTTGAAAAAACAAATACATTTTTACTTTGCTTCTCTTAATTTTTCTGCTTTTGCAACAGCTAAATTTCGTTTCTTTTGGATAGTAGCCGAAATTAGAATACTCATTTCATACAAAAACCAAATAGGAATACCGATTAAACACTGACTAATTACATCTGGAGGAGTAATAAGGGCAGAAATAAATAAAATAACAATAATTGAATGTTTGCGATAGGCTTTCATTAATTCAGGCGTAACAATTCCCACTTGAGAAAGAAAAAACACAACAATAGGAAGTTGAAACATAAGTCCACAACCCAAAGTAAGCATTGCCACCGTAGTTACATAAGAAGAAATATCGATTTCATTTAGAATTGTTGCATCAACTTGATAATTGGAAAGGAAGTTAATGGATAAAGGAGCAATCAAGAAATAGCCAAAAAAAACACCAATAGCAAATAAAAGAGATACAAAAAAAGTTGCTCCTCGTGCCGTATTTCGCTCTTCATTGTACAAAGCAGGTGCTACAAAACGCCAAATTTCCCAAAAAACATATGGAAAAGCACATATAAAACCAAAGGCAATTGAAGCTGCAATGTGCATCGTAAATTGTCCAGTCATGACACGATTTTGAAGAATAAAAGGCAAACTATCAATACAGGTAATACTAGACATTTTACAGAAAAACTGATAGGTCAGAAAATTAATTTTAGATGGTCCTAAAATAATCTTACCAAAAACAATATCCTTTGCTACAAAAGCAACTACCGTAAAAACCAAAATAGCCAAAACTGCCCGAATGACATGCCAACGCAGTTCTTCCAAGTGATCTAAAACTCCCATTTCTTTTCCATTGTTAATAGTAGAAGGTAAAGAAGAGTTTTTGTTTTCTACTAAAACTGTTTCTGAATCGTTCATTGAAGGCTATCTTTATTCTTTTTTTAATAGTGCTGGTTTGTAAGTGCAAATATACGCATTAAAAAAAATCCTTTTCTAATTCAATCATAAATTAGAAAAGGATTTAGTTATAAAAAATCTAAATACAGAGAATAGTATTTATTTTCCACCTCCAGAAGAAGAACGAGAGCGAGAAGATGAACCACTACTTCTACTAGAGCGAGAAGATGAAGAACGAGTATAAGAGCCAGAGCTACTACGCCCTACTTTACTAGCTACATTAGACTTGAATCTACTCTTTGAGTTCATAGAGTTTGAAGCAGCCGAACCTGTTCCATAAGCACGTTTTCCACCTGTAGTAGTTCCATAATAAGGTCTTGAACCTCTATAATTGCGATTATAGTCATTGTATGAACTTCTATAAATAGGACGATTATTCATCATTCCAAACATAGAACTCATAAAAGCATACTGTCCATAGAATGCCCAAAAGCTGTTTCCACTACTGTTTGTTTGCCAAGAGCCATAACGTTTATTTCCTACATAGTTATTATAACCAGGAGGAGAGGGGATTTTTGAAACTTTACCGTCTTCATTTTTAGAAACAAGCTCCATTCCCATGTTATCTAAGTTTTTGTTAAATGTTTTTTCTGGAACGACAACCCAACCAGAAAGAGAATCACGCACTATTTTTCCACCTGTTGTATCTTTTGCAGGTAATATAAATTTGTATTGGTGCTTATGAACATCACTACTAAATGTATTTTCTTCTAAGTCCATGTCATGTAAAATGACAGAATAGGTTTTGTATTTGCCCAAATCACGAGTATAATTATCGACTGGGTCTTTTACTACTTTGTCAGAACTTCCTCCACAGGAAGTCAGAAACATAGATGAAAAAACTACTAAGAAAGCAGCAGAAAGATATTGAATATATTGAATTTTCATTTTTTATTATATGGATTTAAAAATAATTAGATAAATTTTGGTAAATGTTAGTTTGAATTAGAGTTTCTTTTGAGAATGGAGTTATAAAGCAACAGGAGGCTCACTAGAAGGAAGGATATTAGAAAACTCATACTCTTCTACATACTCTCCAATATATGCCTCAAAATCTCGTTCTCCAAACTGCTCTATTGAGATAGTTTTTTCTTCGTCATCATCATAATAATCCCAAGTAATCATCTCTACAGATTCTTCACGCTTTGTAGTAGCCGTATTTCTGTAATATCCAGGGCTTTCATTATCACGATAATATTTTACGCCTTCATAAGTAATTGTCTTTGGAGGGCGTTCGTTCTCTGCAATTTGGTCGTCCAAATCTTCGCCTAATTTTATCAAACGAATTTTATTTGTCAGAGCAATTTCTAATTCGCCTTCATCTTCTAGGCTTAAATAAATTTCTTCATTTGCGCTACGCAACAAAAAAGAATAAGAAAATTCGTTATCCCCCCAATCATATTCATATTCTTCGGCTACTTCCCAAGTTTTTGCATCATATTCTAAGAAAAAACCAGCACGAATATCTGTAATTCTGATATTATTAGGGTCGTAATGAGGAGTTTTATCTTCTTCTTTTTTCTTCTTTTTAAAAAATCCGAAAGGCATATAGTTAGTGATTGTATGGGTGGAAAAATTTCTATCTGACTATTTTTATTCTCTATGTATTTAAAGAATAATTTCAAGTCAAGCTTTAAAAGTAATGATTTTAGTTTTATAAAACGTAAATCAGACTGATTTTGTTGAGAGAAATATTTTTCAAAAGGAAAATACATCAAATTACTACATCAATTATAAGTGATTTGATGTATCAAAGCAGTCGTCATTATTATTTCTTAGCTCTCTTTTTGTAATGCTACCATTTCGACGAGTTTAGCAATTGTTTTTTGTATTCCTTCATTTATCTGACTGATACTTGCGTCCATCATATAACAAGGCGAAGAAACAATATTGTTGATGTCGTCAGAAATAAGTTCTGTTACAGTACACATTACAGGATTTGCGCCTGTTTTTGTCATTTCTACATTAATATCTGCAATTTGATAGGGTGATTTTTCGCTTGTTGTGCCAACTGTTAGTGTTGCTTCTATTCCAGTCCCTTCTAGTGCTTTTGCTACTGTGGTAGGCGACATACAAACGGCTGCAATGGGTTTGTTTAGTTTTACCATTTCATTTACTAATCGTTTTACGTCTGTATTTATTTCTCCATTTGCTCCTTCAAATGCCCATTTTGTAAAATTTTTGGCTACTCCGAATCCCCCTGGCATAACAAGTCCATCCATATCTTCAACACTTATTTCTGCTAAATCTTTTACGTTTCCTCTAGCAATACGTGCCGATTCTATCAAAACATTTCTTTTTTCATTCATCTGCTCTCCTGTCATGTGATTGATGACGTGATGCTGCTCTATATTTGGAGCGATACAAAAATAAGATGCACCTGCTTGTTCTAAAGCCAATAAAATCAAAACTGATTCCTGAATTTCTGCGCCATCATAAACGCCCGAACCTGATAACAAAACACCTATTTTCATAACTACTTTTATTTTTTTTGTGGAAAATCTTTTTATATAGTTGTTTAAGAATAGGTGGGTATTTGTTGGTGTCGTTACGCTAAAACACCAACAAAGGTTAGGTTTTATCTCTTGTAGAATTGCATTTACAAATGCATTTCTAAGAAAATCACAAATTCTTAAACAGTATTTATAGTATTACTTCAAAAATATAAAAATCAGTTTGAATTAGAAAATATAAACGTATGCTCAGTAATGAGAATTTATAAAGAAACTGAAAATTGATTTTTATATCAAAAAAAATAATAGTTTTGTATTATAAATCAATAACGTTAAATCTACTCACTAAAAATGAACGAATTTTTTACTTTTATGGGAATGGGAATCGAACACATTCTACAATTTCCAGAGGGCTACGACCATTTACTTTTTATTTTAGCTTTGAGTGCTATTTATACTTTTTCAGAATGGAGAAAAGTTTTTTTATTAGTTACTGCTTTTACAGTTGGGCATTCTGTTACTCTGCTTTTGACAGTTTCTGATATTTCACCAATTCCTAGTTCTGTGATTGAATGGCTTATTCCTTTGACAATTATTATCGTTTGTATCTTAAATTTTTTTACAAAGACAGAAGATAAATCAAAAAATATAGATTTAGATATTTTAGACTTACCAAATAAAGATGAAAAAATAGTTTCATCAAAAATGATTCGTCGTTATAGTATTGCTCTGCTTTTTGGACTGATACACGGTTTGGGTTTTGCTAATTATTTACGTCAGATGTTACCTGACTCTTTATTTTCTCCTCTTTTAGGATTTAATGTTGGTTTGGAAATAGCTCAAATTTTAGTCGTTTTGGTAGGTTTAGCTATTGGTTTTGTAATGATGAAGTATCTTGACTTTACAAAAAATCGTTGGAAGTTAATTCTGTCTGCTATTGTTTTAGTTTTTGCTTTGCATCTTTTTGTGATGCAGACATTGGCTCTTTTTGAATAGAATGTCGTTAGATAGGATAACGGCAAAGTTTTATTAAATATACTCAATATTATAACGTGAACTCGGTATTATATTTTTCAATTTTTACTCCTTTAGGAGTTCAATGTTGGTAGCAAATAAAGCAAAAAAGAAGCTCTTTACTCCTTTAGGAGTTGTATATTTATTTCTCCATATCAAAGATTTATATGTAGTTCCTACGGAACAATTTGATTTTAATCTTTTATTTTCTACCAACATATAGTCCCGATGGAACAGAATGCAGAAAATAGCGTGTAAATAGTTGATTTATAGCTTATTAAAACCCGAGTTCACGTTTTTCTACTACTGCCTTGAACTATTTGCAAAATTTAGCATAAAAAAGAATTCTATTTTTGTTCAGGCATAACAAAACTTTTCCTAGAACTTAAACCTTAGAAAACCAAGAGCAAAAGAAATATTATTTCCTCCATCTTCTATATCCAAAATGAAAGAAGTAATATCTTGTGTACTAAACCCTGCTTCATAGTGTCCTCTTCGTGCGTGGTACGTTAAGCCAACAGGAATATTGATGTTAAAGTCTTGATTACCTCCCGTACTGACTCCAGAAGAAAGTGTTAGTAGTTTGCTCAAACGAAGATCTCCACCAATAGCATATAAATTACTTGCCAAACTACCAGGGGCATCTATATTAAGAGGTACAACTACGTCAAATCCTAAATGAGCCGTTTTGAAAAACTCATAGCTACCACCCAAACGCAACATAGCAGGAAGCTCATCGTCAAATTTTTCGCTACCTTCCCAAGATAAAGCTGAACCCTCTCCTCCTAACTGAAATGTTTCTGATGAATAGGTTATAAAATTGTAGTTATCAAAACCTCTTCCTTGCGTTTGCGCCAAAATTCCGTTTGTTATATTATAAACATTTCCTGTCCAAGACATTCTTCCATAATTTACAAGAGAAGCTCCTAAATATAAATTCCTTTTAATGACAATATTTAACCCAAAATCAATTCCATAGCCATTTCCTATGGGTTTGGGAGTAGCAAAACGAGCAAAACCTTTTTTAGGCTCATAACCTAGATTTGTAGGACTATCAATACTGAAACCTTCTACTGGAAAAGAGGGAGAAAGAGCAATTGTTTCGCCTATGAATACATTATTTCTAGCCTCTAAATCTATAAGTGTAATACCACTAATATAACGAACGCCAATCCCTGCAAATACTTGTACATTATAACTATCTACTATTTTTGTTCCGTAAGCAAAATTATATTCTCGTGTCCAAAGCATCTGAACAGTAGAGTTATTCATAACTTCTCCATACGTTAATGATTCATTTTCTGGACGAAAACCAAAAACAACTTGGTCTCTTGTAGCTTGAGGCAAGTCAGAGCTATTGGCAATAGTTTGTCCATTTGATAACAAAAGATTTGTAAAGTAAGAAGCATTTTGTCCTAAAAATAAAATTTCACTAAGTGTAGAATTTGTTTTACTATAAAAATCCAGTCTATCACGAATGCTAAAAGCAAAACCACCAAGCTTTTCAGAGCTAAGATGAAGACCAAATAAGGTAGAGTTTATGGTAGTGGAAATAGAACCACTTGTCAAGTCTCTTGCTGCTTTTTCCTTTTGAGGATAAGTAAGTTGATAGTTATCTCCACTATTAAAAGTTTTTGGAAAATAACTTTTCAGAATCTGGTCAAATGTTATATTTTCTGTATAAAAGCCAATATTACCCTCCAGAAAGCCAAATGTAATTTTTGGGTCTCTAAAACTCTTACGAATAGCTAAGTTAGCAGGGTTTACTCCAATGGCTTGATAATCAGTAGCAAAAGTTGTGGCCACACCTCCCCTTCCTGTTACTCCATAAGAAGTTAATTCTTGTGCAAAAAGTGTATTAGTTATCCAAAATGAAAGAGTAATAGTAAAAAATAGTATTTTTGGTATAACTATTTTTAATTTATTATTAACCATCAAAGTTTTAGAAAATCGTTGTAGTAGGAAAGTTGATTTCATTTATTTATTGATTAACCTTTAACTAAAATCATAAATGCTGTATAAAGATTGATAGACAAAAATACAAATAAAAGATGTTAAGAAAAAGGATAGTATCTTGTTTTGTAATTAGTATCAAAAATTACTTAGATTCTTTCAAACAAACAACTTTATTGAGTTTTTAATTACGTATTTTAAAATAAAATATCATTTTATAATTATTAAATAGACTTATTCTTATTTCAGAACCACCTATGAAAAATATTTATCACAGTATTGGACTCATGTCAGGAACTTCGTTAGATGGACTTGATATTGCACTTTGCCAGTTTGAAAATTATACAAAAAATGATTCCTCACTATGGAATTATGAGATTATCAAAACAGGATTTGTAGAATATAATCAAAGTTGGAAACAAAAATTACAAAATGCTCATCTTTTATCAGCTTTAGAACTCAAAAAATTAGAAGCAGAATGGACAAATTTTTTAGTAAAAGAAGTAAATAAATTTGTTTTACAAAGTAAAGAAAGTAGTAAGTTTAATTTTTCCCTAAAGTCAAATTTAGATTGCATTTCTTCGCACGGACATACTATTTTTCACCAGCCTAATTCAAAAAAAGAAAAAAAACAAGAGATTGGTTTTACTTTTCAAATGGGAAATGGGGCAATGTTATCAGCTCAAACAGGCTTTAAAGTCATTTGTGATTTTCGGCAAACTGATGTTGCTTTGGGTGGACAAGGCGCACCACTTGTTCCGATAGGCGATCAACTTCTTTTTTCTGACTATGATTTTTGTCTGAATTTGGGGGGGATAGCAAATATTTCTTTTAATAAAGATAGTGCAGATAAAAACAATATAGATACTCGTTTTGCTTTTGATATTTGTCCTTGTAATATGGTATTAAATTATTTATCTAATAAATTAGGTTTTGAGTATGATAAAGGAGGAAATTTATCCAAAGAAGGAAAAGTAAATAAAGAATTACTTCAAAAATTAAATGATTTAGATTTTTATAAAGAAGATTATCCTAAATCTTTAGGTAGAGAATGGGTAGAAAAGTTTGTTTTTCCTTTATTAGAGTTAGAAAAATCAACAATTAAAGATTTATTACATACCTGTACATATCATTCAGCTTTTCAGATTGCAGAAAGTATAAAAAAAATTGAATCAGAGAGCTTCTCAAAATCAAAAAAGAAAGTATTAGTCACAGGAGGAGGAGCTTACAATGATTTGTTAATCAATTATTTGCAAGAGTTTTTACCAAATATCAATGTAGAAAAGGGGAGCAAAATGCTTATTTCCTATAAAGAAGCTCTAATTTTCGCTTTTTTGGGCATTTTAAGACTTAGAGGAGAAATCAATACATTAGCTTCCGTTACAGGAGCAACAAAAAATAGTTGTGGAGGAAGTATTTATTTAGCAGAGTCAGAATTTTCTATCTCTTCAGGATTATGAATAACAGGTTGAGAAACTGTTTGAATCATGTAATTTTCTTTATGATTATCTTCTGTACTAAAGAGTTCAGAGTAGTTTTCAGCTTCTTGCCTTTCTTGTATCTTCATAAAAAGAGCAAAAACAAACAAAGGTAATATGATAAGAGCTGACCATTGCAAAGTTGTTAGTTTGAATTTTCTTTTACTACTAGAATGATTCATTATAATTATTTTTTTTGTTAGTTGTGTGTTTTGCTTTGATAATCAACAGTTTTAAAATATTTTTTTTTAAAGAAATAATCAAAAAAAATAAATTTCAAGCAAAATAGTAATTGACAAGATTAGTATGTGTGGTAGGTTGTTAATACAAATGTAATGGTTTTATTTGAGAATAAAAATTACATTGTGTGTTTTTTTATGATTTTTCGGTAAGTCTGATTCCTTAGTTGATAAACAGGAAAGACAGAAACTCAGTAAAATAGATAATTCAAGTCAAGAATAAAATTTGTTTCGACTTTACTAAGATAAAAGTTTAATGAAAAACGGTAAAAAAGTCTTGCAGCAATTTGTGTAAAATCAACGTGATTAAAAGTAATGAATGTTTTTGTTTAATTTTAATCTATTGTAATTCTATGAAAAAATACCTACTTACTTCGTTTTCAATCTTACTATTTTTCTACTCACAAAATTCCTTTGCCCAAAACAAAAAAGAAAAGCAAGACACTACTAAAAATCAAAAACAACCTATTCCAATAAAAGAATATTACGAAAGTGGGCAACTCAAAGTGGAAGGTTTTGTCAAAAATAATCGATACGATAGCACTTTTATTTCTTATTATGAAAATGGACAGATAAAGGCACAGGGGAGTTTTAAAGATTGTGTTTTTGAAACAAATGCGATTAGAATTGAAGTTTTAGGGTTTGCATACTGTAATACAGGAAGTTTTTATAAAAATAATGAATTAACAAAAATTTTAGATGGGAATAGAAATGGACAATGAAAATATTATTATGAGAATGGACAACTAAAAGCAAATGAAAATTATCTTTGTGGAAAGAGAATAGGCTTACAACTTGAATATTATTATTTTGGAAAATTAAAATGTAACACTTTTAATAGTGTAGAAGGTTCTATAGAAATTTATTATTACGAAAATGGAAATGTAAAAAGTATGATTAAATATAGTACAGAATATGAACCTAATACAGAAAAGGATAGTACAGTTATCAAAATAAAAATAATAGAAACCATAGAGTATTATGAAACAGGAGAACTAGAATATACATCTAGAGAAAGAAATGGAGATGAAGATGGAAAATGCTTTGAATACTGGAAGAATGGATTTGTTAAAATGAAAGAAGAATTTAAAAATGGGCTAGAGAATGGAACATTTGTAGATTACTATGAAAATGGAAATGTTGAATGGCAGGCAGAAATGAAAGATGGAGAATATCATGGAAAACAATATCATTGTAATCAAGAAGGAAAATTAATCAAAACAGAAACTTGGGAAGATGGAAAACTCATCAAAACAGAAATTCCCAAACAAGAATAAAATATCACCAAAACACAAAAAAATCCCTTCTCAAAATGAATTGAAAAGGGATTTTCTTAAAAACGAGAGTTCAAAAATCACTTATTCCTCTGTCTTCTTTGTTTTTTGCTTTTTGATTTTGACAGTCAGTTCTGGTTCACCTTCTTTATGGTCTGCCATTAGCGTATCGCCTTCCTGTACTTCGCCTTTCAAAAGCTCTTCGGCAACTGGGTCTTCCAAATATTTTTGGATAGCTCGGTTGAGTGGTCTTGCTCCGTACTGCTTATCAAAACCTTTTTCTGATAAGAAGTCTTTTGCAGCTTCTGTTAGTTCAATGTCATATCCCAAAAGTTTAATTCTATGGAAAAGTTTATCCAATGAAATATCAATGATTTTGTGAATATGTTCTCTTTCAAGAGAATTAAAGACAATTACATCATCTAAGCGATTCAAAAACTCTGGAGAAAATGCTTTCTTTAGAGCTTTCTGAATAGTATTTTTCATCAAATCGCCACTTATATCTTCTTTAGCTTGTGTAGAAAAACCTACACCTGCACCAAAGTCTTTGAGCTGACGAACTCCAATATTCGAAGTCATGATAATAATAGTATTTCTGAAATCTACTCTACGACCTAAGCCATCAGTAAGGATTCCATCATCAAGCACTTGTAATAAAATATTGAAAACATCTGGGTGTGCCTTCTCAATCTCATCAAGCAAAATGACGCTATAAGGTTTACGACGAACTTTTTCAGTAAGCTGTCCACCTTCTTCATAACCTACATATCCCGGAGGCGCACCTACCAAACGAGAGATAGAGAATTTCTCCATATACTCACTCATATCGATACGAATAAGTGCATCTGGACGGTCAAAAAGATAAGTAGCCAATACTTTTGCAAGTTCTGTTTTACCTACACCTGTTGGTCCTAAGAAAACAAAAGAACCGATTGGTTTATTTGGATCTTTCAATCCTACACGAGTACGCTGAATTGCTTTTGTAAGTTTGACAACAGCTTGGTCTTGTCCGATAACCTTTCCTGTCAAGGCTTCTTTCATTCCCAAAATCTTTTGTCCTTCACTTTGTGTAACACGTTTTACAGGGATTCCTGTCATCATCGCAATTACTTCTCCGATATTATCTTCTGTAACTGGATAAGTTTGTTTGCGTGTTTCGTGTTCCCACTTATATTTTGCACGTTCTAATTTTTCAATTAGGCGTTTTTCTTTATCTCTAAGTTGTGCAGCTTCTTCGTATTTTTGGCTTTTCACAACTTGATTTTTTTCTACTTTTACGTCTTCGATATCAGCTTCTAGTTTCGTAATTTCTTCTGGAACGTGAATATTATTAATATGCACTCTTGCACCAGCTTCATCCAAAACATCAATTGCTTTATCTGGCAAGAAACGGTCTGTAATATAACGCTCTGAAAGTGTTACACAAGCCTTAATTGCTTCTTCATCATACTTTACATGGTGATGAGATTCGTACTTGTCTTTAATATTATCTAAAATTTGTACGGTTTCCTCTACATCAGTAGGTTCAATCATAACCATTTGAAAACGACGAGCTAATGCGCCATCTTTCTCAATATACTGACGATATTCGTCTAAAGTCGTTGCACCAATACATTGTATTTCGCCACGAGCAAGTGCTGGTTTGAACATGTTAGAGGCATCAAGAGAGCCTGATGCGCCACCTGCACCAACGATTGTATGAAGCTCATCAATGAAAAGAATAATATCTCTATTTTTTTCAAGTTCGCTCATAACAGCTTTCATACGTTCTTCAAACTGTCCACGATATTTTGTACCTGCAACAAGTGAAGCAAGGTCAAGCGTAACGACACGCTTACCAAATAAAATACGTGATACCTTGCGTTGCACTATCCTCAAGGCTAAACCTTCGGCGATGGCAGTTTTACCAACCCCTGGTTCACCTATCAAAATAGGATTGTTTTTCTTACGACGAGAAAGAATTTGAGCTACACGCTCAATTTCTTTTTCACGCCCAATGATTGGGTCTAATTTGTCATCTTCGGCAAGTTTGGTAAGGTCTCTACCAAAGTTATCTAAAACAGGAGTACGTGATTTTTCGGTTGATTTTCCTTGAGATGAACTTCCTCCTCCAGAGGGTTCTCTTCCACCACCAAAAATACGTCCTTCATCATCATCATCTTCTGTTGCAGATGTGATGGGTTTGTCAGTGTGATATTGGAGCATTTCTTTTACTACTTCGTAGGTTATATTGAATTTTTCTAAAATATGTGTAGCAATGCTATCCTCATCTCTCAAGATAGATAAAAGCAAATGTTCTGTACCGATTAAGTCAGCTTTAAAAATTTTTGCTTCTAAATATGTTATTTTCAAGACTTTTTCAGCCTGACGAGTGAGAGGAATATTGGCTAGATTGCGAACATTATATGTTGCTGTTCCTTGTGAATGGCGTTCGATTTCGGCTTTGAGTTCTTCTACCGTAACACCCAATTTTTTTAAAATATTGATGGCACTTCCTTCTCCTTCTCGTATCATTCCGAGCAATAGATGTTCTGTACCTATATAATCATGTCCAAGCCTTAAAGCCTCTTCTCTAGCAAGAGAAATTACTTCTTTGACTCTATCTGAAAATTTGGCTTCCATAAGCAGGTTGTATATTGATTTTGGTAAAATATATCTTCTTCATAATTGCTTTATATCTAATTTTTAAAGCAACTATTTTGGTTTTTCTATTCTATAAATAAGCAAAAAATATCTGTTATTTACAACTTTAGAACGGTGTAAAGCAATAAAATGTTTAGTCTGTACTGCTTTATAAACTACTTTAAACTTTAGATTCTAATTTTTCAATAGAATTAACTTATTGATTTACTTACTCTTACTCCTTTCTTTTACTTTTTGTAGAATTTTTTATGTGATAGATAATGACTTGCTCTTTTATAAAGATTTGATAAGGTTTAGAGCATTTGTACCCTCGTTAAAGAGTAAGTCTAAAATACTTAAGTTGTTTTCAAAAATAGTGTTTTGTTTTTCTTCATTATCAGTTAGACTACCTTCATTTTCAAACTTGTTGCCAAAGGTTTGATAGTAAGGTTTATGTGAAAAAATGGCAGGTTTTTTTGGTGAAATAGTGTTTCGCTTATCTAATATTTCGTTACTGGGTTCTTTTTCAAAACTTTCTGTTGTTTGTAAAGGGATAGAAGTACGTAGTAATTTCTGACAGATAGTCAGTAGTTTGTAATTAAATTCCCATAAGAGAGCAGGAGGATTTTCATAAATTGGTTCTAAAAAATCAGCATAATGAATAAAAAAAGGACTTTTTCCATAAGCTGATTTTATACTTTGCCAGTGCTGACGATTCCAATCTGTTTTATAATCAATCTTTACTTCTGTAATGAGCGTCTTCTGACTTCCTTTCTGAACAGGAACAGTCAAAGCTAGTTTTCCATTTGCCCCTAAAATATAAGTACGGTTTCGGTAGCTTTGTTTATTAAAATTTTCGTGGGCTTCTAAAATTACTTCTTTTCCTAAATTATGAGCTTCTAAGATAGTTTTCCAATAATCTAAACAAGGGAGATGATGAAGTTCTATGAGTATATTTTGCATTCTTTTTTGATTTTTCATTTTGATAGATTTGTAAAAATACAAATAAACAGTAGAATGCTAAATACATAATTTCAAACTTGCAGAGCCTAGTTAAAGTTAGACAAATAATATTTATATAAATAAATTGTTAATCAATTCTAAAACTTTTATGCACATCATAATCACTAAAAATCATAAACGTATTATTTTCATTCTTGATTTTTTTTGATGTCCTTTTTGATAAATAAACCCAAAAAATCTCTTTTAAATCAATATCTTCAAACCATTGAGAAGTCATTATAAAATTTCCATTGTCTGTTTGGCAAGTAGTTCTCACAATTCTTTTCATTGTTCCTTTTGGAGTCCAAGTTTTACCTAAACTAATATCACTAAATTCATTAGTATTTTTTAGTACATAGTTTAGAGGTTTATTAAATCTCATCGTAATTAATACTTGCCCTTTGTATTCTTTATCTTTATTCCAAGTCATGATTATATTCTTACCTTTTTTTAGTTTTGTTGGCTCATAATAATTTTCTTTTGAAACGTTTTCTTTGTCTATTTTAAAATTTATACTTACTTTTTTGGGCAAGTAAAGTTGTGTAGAGATGCTATCAATATTTTCTTTCTTATTACCATTCAAACTTACTCGAATAGTCTTTCCCCAATACTCATCAAAATCAGGTTTATTCCCCCCAAACCCTAAATGTCCGTATCCATTCATTTTTTTCTTGAACTCCAAATCATTTACAAACCAAGAACCTCCATCAAGGTCTTTAACTATATTGTTTTCTATTTTATAGATACCTCCACTTGCTCTATTAATGTTATCTCCTATTCCATACAAATCAACACTATACAAGCCAAAATATCCAGTACAGTCATCACACCGAGGAGAATCCATAATCATCTCATTACAATCAAGAGTTTTGTCAGTATCATTTTTTTTAGATTGAAAAAAACAGCTTGATATTGTAGTAGTAATTAATAGAAAAATACACGTTTTTAAAAAATTCATTTTTATTTTTTTTTTAAGTATTAAAATTAATCTCTAGCTGTCGCTCAAAGATTGCCGTCACTTGGCTTTGCCGATATATTGATAAGAATCTTTTTGATAAAGACCATTGTAATACTGACTGGTAAAAAAAGAAGCTGAACACAAAGCGATTATGGCAAAGAGTGAAATAACATAAGTTTTCATAAAACAAAATTTATAGAGTGATAGTCTTCCTCCGTGGAAGTATTTATACTATAATCTGAGAAAGAGGTTAAAACGGATATGAAACTTCTATTTTTCTTAAAAAAAAATGAAAATACTTTTGTTAGCGAATAATAGACATAAAAAACTCTTCAAAAAATATCAATCATTGATATTTTTGAAGAGTTTTTAATTATTTTACTCTTGTTTTCCTAATTTAAAATTTCTTAGTTTAATGGAAAAGTAAGACCTAAGTTTACAGATAAAACGCCATTACGAGCAGTAACATTATCACTATCATAAATATTAGAAAGACCTAAGTTATAACGAACATCAGGTACTAACCACATTCTTTCTCCTACTCTTATATGAAGACCAGCACCAAATGCAGCACCAAAATCAGTACCTTTAAATGTATTATCTGGATAATCTTCATAATCACCACTTCCTGATTTAGCTTGTGAATTAAGTAAAAATCCTAAATAAGGACCTGCGAATAGTTCTGGACGGATGTTCATTTCAGAACTACCCATATAATAATTAAAAAGAAGAGTAGTACGAAGGTAATCTAATTTTACTGTAGCATCATCAGTAGTTATATCTATTCCACCTACATTTAGAGTGCTACCTTCATTGACAGCACCTTGAGAAGAGTAATCAACCTCAAAAGAAAGACCAACACTTTCAGCAACACTATAATTTAGCAAAGCTCCAATATTGAATGCTGTCCTGTTAGAAGCATCTTTTACATCTTCACCTCTAAAATTAGCTAAATTTACTCCACCTTTAATACCAAATGAAGTTGTAGATTGTGCATAAGAAGAAAAGCTGATTGAAAAACTAATAGTTGCCACAAGAAGAAGGGCAAAGAAAAACTTAGAAAATGATTTATTGATTGTTTTCATAAAAATAAAGTTTAAAAAGTTGAATAAAAAAAAATGATTCAGTTATAAGAACGGCTATAGAGTATTTTTGTTTTAATTATTGAATAATGAAAATTGGATTTTGATGATTTTGTTACCTATCTATATAAAAAAACACACTCTATTTATAAAAAATAAAGTGTGTTTTTAGAAAATAAAGCAAGAGTTATTTGATAATTAATGTCTTTGTTCCTACTGTTGTTCCATTATTGAATCTCAAGATATACTGTCCTGCTGGAAGAATATCTACCTTTAAAGTAGTTTGTTCTTTTGTAAGAGTAGTTTTGAGAATTTGTTGCCCCAAGATATTTAAGAGTGTAAACTCAATAGGCTTATTACTATTCAAAGCACTAACATCTATATTTATATCATTAGATGCAGGGTTAGGAAATACACGAATAGCTCTTGAGAGTTCATTTTCATATTCAATACCTACTGGTTGTGGTTCTTGTACTGCAATAGAAGGCGTATAAAGCTCATTTGCTTTTATGATAGCTTCTTCAATAACAGTATCGTTATCTCCTGCTGCTAATACGAAAGCAATAACAATTCTTTCTCCCACAGGAATTGTATAAGGACCTGCTGAAATAGTTGCACTTACATCTGTTCCTGTCGAAACACCAATACTTGTATTAGAAGTACCTAATAAAGATCTTCTTTTTTCTTGGTCTGTAAATCCATCATATACACCATAAGGAGTTCCTACAAAGTCTGGGTCATTAGATATGAGTGAGTATCTTCCAGCAGTGGAAAATAAGTCTAAAACTCCTACTCCCACACGAGGTATATTTGGATCTTTTGCAGAAATAATTGTAGCATTTAGGTTGTCTTTCCAAATAGCTTGATTATTGCCAGACTCCTCTCCTCCTCCAATATCCCAGTCTCCATACAGACCAGCATAAAAGTTACTAATATCTTGACTTGTCATATTTTGAAAAACATATTCAACTACTATAAAGTCTTCAGCACCTTCTACATTCCAAAGTTGTAGGCTTTGAGTTGTATTTATTGAAAGCCTTGAACCTGCTGCACCACTATCATTAAATGTTGTCTGCCATACTGATTTTTCAGGCTCATTTTCATCTGGTGGTAAAGCCACAATTGGAGTAATCACTCTGAAGTCTTCATCATAAATATCATCAATAGAGCGTACTGTATTTGATAACTTAGTGTCCGAACTAAACATTAAGCCTAATTCATAAAGCATTTCTGTATTCTTATACAAAAATCCATTTCCAACAGTTATTTTTTCATGTCTTCCAATTGTACCTTTACTGTCTACTGATGTAGTAATATTATTTTCATCAAGAGTAATAAAAGCAGGGTTTACAACAAAAGAAGCAAATTCTTGTGCCTCATATCCATCTTGAGTATAAGTGATACGTAGAGTAACCACTCCAAAGTTTTCTAATGTGGGACTAACCTGTACTCTTATTTGGTCTTGTGTAGTGATAGACTGGTTTGTATTCATTACACCTTCATAAATGATATCTCCTTCTAGTATAGATGAGTTAGCATCAATAGATTCAATTTTAATTTGAAAGTCTGACTCACTGGCAGCCAAATAACTAAAGAAACTTGCATTAAAGACTGCAACATCTCCAGCATAAGGAATTTTTCCATCTTCTGCTCTTACTAAATCAAATTCTTTCATACGTACAGCCACAGGAAATTCTGTTAAGGCACGTAGCATATTCATACGACCTCGTCCTACTTTTCCGTTATATTGTGGTTCAAACCTATCGTCCAGTGGGTCAGATGTAATACGCATAAGTTCTCCTATCTGAACAGGAGTAAGTTCTGGACGGTGCGACCAAACGAGTGCAGCTGCTCCTGCCACAATAGGAGCTGAAAAAGAAGTACCTGAGGTAGCTCCATATTCTCCATTATTTGCATCACTATGAGCAGTTGTATAAATATCACTACCAGGAGAAAGAATATCTACACTATAATCATAATTAGTAAAACTTGATATTTCATCTCTTGCAGTAGTAGAACCAACTGAAAGAACACCATCATAGCTAGCTGGAAATTGAGCTAAGTTTTGACCATCATTACCTGCAGCTACAATAATTAAACAACCGTAATCTTCAATGGCACTTTTGACAATAGCTGCTCCAATTTGACTAGGAAAAGCTCCACCCCAAGAACAATTTATAATTTTTACACCTGTTTCCATCATATATACAATTCCTGAATATCCATCATAAATGCTCAGAGTTTGTGGTACGTCATCTGGAGAATGTTTAGTGTTGACTAACTTAACATTGAACCCTGTACCTGCAATGCCCAAGTTGTTGTCAGTAGCTGCTGCTGCACAACCTGCCACCGAAATACCATGATCTACTCCAGCTCTAGGAAGTTGAGGATCATTATCTTGGACTAACTGAAAGTTATCAGGAATAGTTGCACCTGCAAAATCCCATCCATAATGGTTATCAATATAACCATCATTGTCATTGTCTATTCCATCAATAGGATCATTTTGGTTATAATATACTTTATCTTTTAGGTCTGGATGATTAAAGTCAAAACCAGAATCAACAATACCTACTAAAACAGTAGAGTCTCCCTTCGTAATATCCCAAGCCTCATAAGCTCTAATTCTAGACAAATACTGCTGTTCAGCAATATCTGTATCATTAGGAATATAGTACATTTTATTAGCAGGAACTGGTTCGGCTATCTCTACCATACCTGTAGCTATCAATTCATCAATTAAGCTAAAAACATCTACGCTTTCGTCTAAGTTTAACTGATAAATAAGAGAAATATCTACCCCAGAAATATTTTTATTTGCTTGAGTTTTGGTAAGTTTTCTTCTATGTTCTGTTTTTGGAAATACTTGTTTTACATAGTTAGTTGATGTACGGTTTATAAGTCTAGATAAAGGATTGCTACTCTGAAAAGCATTTCGGTATTCTGGTTTTAGTGTAAACCAAACACGACCTGCTTCAATGTCTTTTTCTGTAATTCCTTTTGGAAGTTTGTAATTTGATTTGCTAGGGAACTGTGCTTGTGCTGTTTGGATAAATAAGTTCGATGAGAACATAAATAAACCAATTAAGCAAAATGCAGCATAAGAAGTTATGGTAGTACGCATTATATATTTTTTATGGTTTGAGTAAAAGATATTACAAATATATTAAGTTTGGAACATTAATAATAAAACAATTTGAATTTTTTGAAGATAAAATTAAATTATCAATATTTTTTCAGAACATCAACTTTTATTCTAATAAATAATTATAAAAATGATTTTTTAGAAACTAATTTATTTTTCAGACCTTTGAAGACTTTTATTATTTTGCTTGATACAATAAATTACCAATGGATAAAAATAAATCTAGCCGTTCTCTTCTTTCTTTTCACTCTTTTTGGACTCCTTCACGTACCCTCAAAATTGCACTCTTTGCAACAGGACTTTCAGGAATTGTAGCAGAGTATATTTTATCTACCTTAGCAACTTATTTTCTAGGCGATTCTGTCAAACAGTTTACACTTATTGTTTCGGTAATGCTTTTTTCTATGGGTTTGGGAAGTAGATTAAGCCAATTTTTTAAGAAAAACCTTATCGAACTCTTTATTGCTTGTGAGCTTATTTTGTCTTTGCTCGTATCTTTTTGTTCGCTTCTTACCTACGGAATTGCTTCTGTAAGTGAGTGGATAGGAATTGTAATCTATACATTAAGTATTTTGATAGGTCTTTTAATTGGTTTTGAGATTCCTTTAGTAACTCGTATCAATGAAAATTATGAAGAGCTGCGTTTTAATATTTCCTCTGTCATGGAAAAGGATTATTATGGTTCTTTAGCTGGAGGATTATTTTTTGCCTTTATTGGACTAGAATATATTGGTCTTACTTATATGCCTTTTATTCTTGGAATAATTAATTTTTTAGTTGGCATCTTGGTTCTTTTTACTTTAAAACCTCTTTTTGAAGGAAATTGGCAGCGCAATCTCAAAGGAATAAGTCTGCTCACTTTTGGAATAATTATTTTTGGAGTAGTAACTGCAAAACCAATTGTTCGTTACGGAGAACAGAAGCGTTATACAGATAAAATAGTCTATGAAGAGCAAAGTCGTTATCAAAAAATAGTCATGACACAATATAAAAATGATTATTGGCTCTATCTTAATTCTCACCTTCAATTCAGTACCTTTGATGAATGGCTTTATCACGAACCACTTGTACATCCAGTAATGCAACTTGCTACACAATCAACGACTAAAAATAATACAGAGTATAGGAAGGAAGGCAAAATTGATGTTCTGATTCTAGGAGGTGGAGATGGATGCGCTGCAAGAGAAGTATTAAAATATGATAATATCAACAGCATAACACTTGTAGATTTAGACCCTTCCATGACAAGACTAGGAAAAGAAAATCCTATCATCAAGAAAGTAAATCAAAACTCATTGAATAACGAGCGTGTAAGAGTTTATAATAACGATGCTTTTACCTTTTTGGCTGATAGTATGGTTTTTTATGATGTAATGATTGTTGATTTTCCAGACCCAAAAACGATTGAAGTAAATCGTCTTTATACATTAGAATTTTATCAACTTTGCTATCAACACCTACGTCCACAAGGAATTTTTGTTACACAAGCAGGAAGTCCCTATTATGCAGCAAAGGCATTTGATTGTATCGACAAAACAATGCAAACAGCAGGGTTTGAAACACTTCCTATGCACAATCAAGTTTTGACGATGGGAGAATGGGGGTGGGTTGTTGGAAATAAATCTCTGAAAAGCCAAGACTTGAAAAGTGCTATGCAAAACCTTCAAATAAAAAATATAAAAACAAAGTGGCTCAATCAAGATGCGATGCTACAAATTACTTCGTTTGGCAAAAAATGGAAAAGCAATGAAATTCAGTATGATGAATTAGAAGTAAATACAATTCATAATCCTGTTTTGTATCGTTATTATCACGACGGAAATTGGTATGTTTATTAAAATCTTTTTGAACTGAATAAATCACAGCAATTTTTTAATCACTATACCAAAGCAACAACCAACAATAACACTACTTTATCTATGAAAAACTACCTTTTCTACTTCAAAAAACACATTCGTTTGTCTTCGCCAATTATTCTAGGACAAATTACGACAGTTCTGATTGCACTTTCAGATACGATTATGGTAGGGAATTACGATACGGTTGCACTTGCCTCAGCAGCTTTTGCAAATAGTGCTATTTTTACATTTGCTACCTTCGGAATTGGTCTTACTTATGGTCTGAAACCTCCTGTTGCAAATGCCTACGCTGCTCAAAACTTTTCTCTTTGTGCCAAATATTTGCAAAACGGAATGGTACTTTACGCCCTTGTAAGTACACTGATGTGGTTAGGATTTGAACTGGCAATTCCATTTTTGGATTATCTTGACCAGCCTCCTTCAGTTGTTATTTTAGCAATTCCCTATTATCGTTTGGTAGCTCTTTCTATTATTCCTTGGTTTTTATTTTTGGCTTTGCAGCAGTTTTCAGAAGCTCTCACAAAGACAAAAGTTCCGATGAATGTCAATATTCTTTCCTGTGTTGTCAATATTGTGCTTAATTATTTACTCATTTTTGGCAAATTTGGTTTTCCCGAATTAGGTCTGGTGGGCGCAGGAGTAGCAACACTTGTATCTCGTATTTTGATGCTGGTCGTAATGCTAATTATCTTTTTTTGGTTGCCCTTTTTTAGACAGTTTATTGATTTTACGTTTTCCTTATCTGTTTTTTCGAAAGAAATTTTCAAGAAATTATTGAATATCGGAGTGCCTATCGGTATGCAAATGGCTTTCGAAAGTGGTGCATTCGGAGTGGCTGCAATTATGGCAGGTTGGATTAGTAAAGAAGCCTTAGCTGCACATCAAATTGCACTCAACATTGCTTTTACCACCTTTATGGTAGCTGTTGGTCTTTCACAAGGAACAACTGTTGCCATTGCTAATTTAGTAGGAAAAAACAATCTTTCAGAAATCAAAATCACAGCTAGAAGTGCTGTCTATTTGATTATCATTTTTATGGCAGTTATGGCAGGATTAATATTTTTATTTAATGACCAAATTCCACTTTGGTATATCAACGAAGCCGAACCAAATGCAGCACAAATTGTAGAAATAACGATGCAACTTCTGATTATTGTAGCCGTTTTTCAGCTTACAGATGGAATACAAGTAGTTTCGGCAGGAAATCTTAGAGGCTTAGAAGATATTAAAGTCCCGACAGCTATTAGTCTTTTTTCCTACTGGATAATCGGAATTGGTGGTGGGTATCTACTTGCTTTTCCTTTGGGAATGGGGGTACATGGTGTTTGGTGGGGATTGTGTCTAGGACTTATTACGTCTTCTATTCTACTTACTTGGCGTTTTGAGCAAAAGAAATTCAAATAAAAAAGTTTTTTTTGTTTGTGGCTAAACCTTTTCATTTTCTAAGTATCTAATAGGAAAAACAGACCACTTACAATTAATTACTTATTCAATGAAAAAAATAAAATTTAGAATTTCTATCATCTTATTATTTCTTTTTTCTTTAGGAATGTATTCTTGTTCTGAAAGTGAAAAAATAGACCCACAACTCCAAAACGAAATATTAAACCTACCAAACGAATTATTTAATTATTCAAATATTACTTTTCCATCTCATTTTTCTACATCTGATTTACAAGTAGGAGGACAGAATTCAACTCTAAATGAGGATAATACACCTACTACAAATCAAATTACGGATGCAGGTGCAACGCTTGGAAGAGTTTTGTTTTATGATAAAAATCTAAGTAAAAATGGAAGAGTTGCTTGTGCTTCTTGTCATGTACAAGATAAAGGGTTTTCAGACCCAAAAATTTTGAGTAAAGGATTTGATGGAGGTGATACTCGTAGGCATTCGATGGGACTTACAAATGCTCTTTTTTATAGAAAAGGAACATTTTTTTGGGACGAAAGAGCAGCTACCTTAGAAGAGCAGGTTTTATTACCTATTCAAGATGAGGTAGAAATGGGGCTTACTTTGGATACACTTGTTGCAAGAATAGAAGCAACAGATTATTACGAACCTCTTTTTAAAGATGCTTTTGGAGATAAAACAGTTACGACAGATAGAATTTCGAAATCACTAGCACAGTTTGTTAGAAGTTTGGTAAGTTATGAGAGTAAATATGATATTGGAAGAGCTGCAACAAATCGTTCGATAGATAATTTTAGTAATTTTACAGAAGAAGAAAATTTAGGAAAAATGCTATTCTTAAATCCTCCTCCTTTGGGTGGTCTAGGTTGTGTAGCCTGTCATGGAACAGAAGCATTTATTACTCCTCTACAATCTACAAATAATGGATTAGATGCAGAATCTACAACTGATTTAGGAGTCTATGAGTCAACAGGAAATCAAGCTGATATTGGAGCTTTCAAAACACCTTCTTTGAGAAACGTTGCGTTGCGTGCGCCTTATATGCACGACGGACGTTTTGCTACCTTAGAAGAAGTAGTTGAGCATTACAACTCTGGAGTACAGGCACACCCTAATTTAGGGAGAATATTAAAAGATTCAGAAGGAAACCCAAGAAGAATGAATCTTTCACAAGAAGAAAAAGATGCGTTAGTTGTCTTTCTAAAAACCTTGACAGATAATGAAATGATAACAGACGAAAAGTTTAGTAATCCTTTTAGATAAAAAAATATTTTAAGGAATCTTGAATCCTATAAAGAAAATCTAGTTATTTATCAGAAATGACTAGATTTTTTCTGTTGTCTATATAATGTCTATATAGTTTTTTTGTAAAGTCTGTTTAAAAGCTCGTTCTTAGATTCACTATCTCAAGGTAGGAATCTAGCTTTCAAGCCGTTACTTTACAGTTTTCAAATTTTACACTTATGGACAGACGAAATTTTTTAAAACAATCTGCTTTAGTTTCTTTAGGAGGAATGCTTCTGCCTTCTATTTTTTTATCTTCTTGCAGCGAAGATACACTCTTTGATGAAACAGATTATGACGGAAAGGTTACCATTATTGGAGCAGGTGCAGCAGGACTTTATGCAGCCTATGTTTTGAAATCAAAAGGAATTGATTTTGAGATTTTAGAAGCAAGTAATAAATATGGTGGGCGTGTCGGAAAACTAGATACGTTTGCTAATTTTCCGATTGACCTAGGAGCGCAATGGATGCACGGAACAAATACTATTTTGGGAGATATTGCAGTAAAATCAAAAACAAAAATTACAGTTGATGAATCAGAAGCTGTTTATTGGTTTCAAAATGAGCTTGTAGAGTCTTTGCCAAAAGATATTGATATTTTTAGTGGCGAAGATTTACCAGATGTTTCGTATCAAGAATATGCGACTCAAAAAGGCTTTGGAGAAGAATATAAATATATTGTAGAAAATATCGCAGGTGACCAAGGAGCAGCAGCAGCAAGACTTTCGGCAAAATACAATGGAATTGATGAAGAAAAACTCAATTCGGGCGATGATGATTTGAAGTTTGAAGAAACCTTTTTTGATTTTATTGATAGAGAAATTGCTGTTCATGTAAAAGATAAAATTCAGTTAAATATCATTGTCAAAAAAATTGATTATTCTTCTGATAAAATATCGATTACAGATAGCAATAATAGTGTTTATACGACTGATAAAGTAATTATTACTGTTCCTATTACCATTTTGAAAGACGGAGATATTGAGTTTTCTCCAGCTTTACCGAGCGCACAAACGGCAGCATTTAATAAAATTGGAATGGATGCAGGAATGAAAGTATTTATGAAATTTAGCTCAAGATTTTATGAACAAAATATCATTGGTGGAGAAGTCTGTGCAGCTTACGCAGATGATAGCGTCGGAAAATCAGCCAATGATAACGTACTTTTAGGTTTTGTAATGGGAGTACAAGCCGAAGAACTGACAGCTTTAGGAAGTGATGAAGCAATTGTAAGCGCACTTTTGGCAGAACTAGACACGATGTACGAAGGACAAGCAACAGCAAATTTTGTGGATGCTCACGTTGAAAATTGGACGACAAATCCGTTTGTGAAAGGAGCATATTCGTATAGCAGCGTAGGAATAGGAGACGCACGAAAAGAAGCAGCCAAACCAGTAAACGATAAATTATTTTTTGCAGGGGAAGCGATGGCAGTAACAGGTTATCAATCTGTGCAAGGTGCAGTAGAAACAGGTTACAGAGAAGTAATCAATCTTTTAAATACGGTCAAAAAATAAATTTTTGTTTTAATCCTCGTTGACGGCAAAGCCTCAACGACGATTTGCTTTACTCTACTTTTAAATCTTTTTCTAACCGTCAACAAGGCTTTGCCATCGTTGAGGTAAAAATAATTATATGAAAAATAAATTTGTCTTTTTCTGTTTTTCTATCTTTTTGATAGGATTTTTTTCTTTCTTTTTAGTACACAAATCAACAGCACAGCAGCTTCGTTTTGGTGTAACTTATACCTATTTGTATTCAAAATTATTGAATCAAAATATTCAAACTTATAATTTTAGTCGTCCATTTTTGGAAAAAAAACAGCCTTTGCTTTCTCATGGTTTTAATCTTTCTGTGTCGTATCTTTTTGGCTCTTCTTCTGATTTTTCTCACGGTATAGGTTTGTCTTATTCTCGTTTTGGAAGTAGCGCAGAAAATGAAGGCTTGAACTCTACTTTCAATCAAAACTTTGCCAAATTAGGCTATATTCTTCATTATCAGAAAGATGAAAATCCTTTTTATACAGAATTACACATTTCTGTTATTGGTGGAATGTTGGGAAGACAAATCAATGATGAAACCTTTGAATTTGATGGAGAAACAGCACGAGCTTATGGAGTTGGGGGACATATAGGCATAAGAACAGGCTATGAATTTACGCTTAGTGATAAATTATTTTTATCTCCTTTTATAGACGTTGGTTATGCTCCTTATTTTTATTCGCCAAATACAGAAAGTATTCTTAATCAAACAACAGAATTAATTAGTGAAGAACAGCCTTCTCTATTTAATACTTCTTTTGGAATTATGTTGCGTAGATAATTTTCTATTTGGCCTCGTTTACGGCGAAGTCTCCACGACGGTTTAATTGTAACTGAAAGTCTATTTTTAGACTTTCAGTTTTTTATTTTTAAATAATAACTAAGTATTTAGTTGAACGGCTTGTTTTTTTAGTTTTAAACCTTCGTTTTTGATTTCTTTTGTCGATTCCAAGTCAATGTTCTTTTAAATAATTTATTTTTCAAAAAGCTCTTGAATAGTTTTATCTTCTATGATTTCTCTAATTGCATTTTGCTTTTCAAATTTACTTTTAAAAGGCTGTTCAGAATAAAGTTCTCTATATTTTTCATCAATAAAATTTTCTATTTGGTTTGAAAAAGGTTCAATAAAATCTTTGAAATTACCTTCTTCTTGAAGATTAAAACTTAACTTTCCTTTCTGTAAAATGCCATTTTCTAAAGCAAATTTAGTTTGTTTTCTACAACGACAGGGATTATTTTTATTGACTAAGCCACATTTATTGTTCAAAAAATTATGTAAATCTTTTTTGGCTCTACTTAATTTTATCCGAAAATTACCTGTACTGACATTCAATAATTCAGCTCCTAAGTTGTGGTCAGCCTGAAAAACTTCTCCCAAAATATAAACTAAACGCTGTTCTCTACTCAAACAGAGTAGCATTCCTGCCATACATTGTAATTTCATTTCTTGGATATACTCTGAATATTCCTCCTGTTCTAGCTCGTTCATATCTGATTCTCTTTCGATAGCATTTTCAAGTGTTTTTTCAAAAAAGTCAAAAGAGGAAACCATCTTTTCTTTCTTTGTTTTTTGAGTTTGTAAAAAGTGATTAAAAGTAATTCGATAAATCCACGTTCTGAAATTACTTTCTCTTTTGAATTTTGATAAATTAGTAATTACTTTAACCAATACCTCTTGTGTAATATCCCACGCATCGTTTGGGTCATGTACCATTTTCCATGCAACATTGTAAATATAAATTTGATGCCTTTTTATGAGTTGATTAAGGGCTTTTTTATTTCCTGCAATGCTTTGGTCAAGAAGCTCGTTATCTGTTTGGTCAGAATAGTTTTGAAGTTGAAAAGGATTTTCCATCGTATCTGTATGTATGTTATAATAAAACTCTAAGAAAAATATTTTTTTCTTAGAGTTTTTAAAAATTTTGATTTGAAAGTATGACTTAGCTTTTAGAAGTAGTAATGTTTATGTTAGTTAGCATTTCAGTAATAGCTGCATTCATAAAACCTGCTAACTTTTCTTTACTCATATTTGGGTTTTCTACATAATCGTAGCTTGTCGTCCAAACAATTAAAGATTGAGTTTTGCCTAAAGGAATTACTCTAAATGAGTTGTCCATATTCTTCACAGGAATTGAACCTTCTGTAAGGGCATAACGATAATACATTTCTTTTTTATTGAAGTGTGTTACTTTCTCTTTGTAGAAGCTTTTTTGGTCTGGCGAAGTACAGGTTCTTTCACAACCTTCTCCAATTTTGCCCTTTATCTTTACACTATGTAGAAAGTTAGGTGTAAGCTCTGCCAAATTATCAAATTGAGCCACTACTTTCCAAGTTTCTTTTGCCGAAGCATCTACTACTTGTGTTTTTACCAAAACTGGGTTAGGATATTCATTTTTTGGATTTTTTTGTTGAAATCCGAAACTAAATAAAAAGAATGAAAGAACTAAAAAGACGATTGATTTTTGAACTGAAAAATTCATAGTTTTACTATTTTTTTAATGAAATAATTGAATTGAATAAGAAGAAATTGCTAAAAGTAAGAATCAATAAAAGAACTGTTCGCTCACAATTTTATCATCTTCTACTTTATAAATGACGAGTTCGGATAATTGCATTCTGTTTCCATCTTGTAGTGTAGCATCAAAGCTCATTCCTAGAGAAATATAATTTCCTGCTACAATTATCTTTTCATCTATTTCTCGCTTGTGTAGTTCTTTGATATTTCCACCAAACATTTTTGCTTTTTCTTTTACTTGTTCTATACCTTTTGCGTGAGACATAGGAGGAAAATTAGGCTCAATAGATTCTATAGAATCTGAAAAAAGAGTATTATGAATTGTATCCATATCCATAGCGATAATCGCTGTATGAAGTTTTTGAGCAATTTGATTGACTGACATAATTTTTGAAGTTTAAATTTTTTAATTAAAATGAAATAGTTTGTGTTCTCACAACTTAGAGTAAGAAATAAGTAAGGTGTTACAACTTCTACCTTTTTATTTTTTCTTCGCTTTTTGTTTGTTCCACTTTTCTACTGATTTTATTTTGCGAGGATGTGGGTTTCCTGTTTCTACATAGTATTTGAGGTCTTCCATAAGTAGGGTTGTGTCTTTATTCATTTTAGGCTTTATCATCCAGCCCATCAAAAGTCCCATAACTGGATTCATTTTCATCTTTAAGTTCATTGTAACTAAAGAAGTATTTTCTCCTTTTGATTTGACATTCCAAACATTCCCCCCTTCCTTAAACATAGCAGACAAACCATCTGCTTTATAGGCGTACTGCATGTTTTTCTCATCAAATTCAGTAATCATTTCTTGCACATCTCCGTAAGAAGAACTACAAGTGCGCCCTGCTACTTTTCCAGCATGGTCTTTCCTTGCTGCTGATTCTGGTATTATAGTCGCCCACTTTCCAACATTCTCATAATCATTAGCAAGAATGTTCCAAACTTCCTTAGCAGAAGCATTTATTTCTATTTGTTTTTGAATTGCAATATTTGACATAATTATTTTTGATTTAAAGGTTTTCTAAAACGATTTACCCTTTAGAGCAAGAAAATATCTATGTGTTACAACTCAATTTGATTTTTTTCTAAAAAAAGATAGAATCAGTCACTTTAATGGATAGTATTTTTTATTTTTAAACAATAACTAAAGATATAGTTGAATAACTTGTTTTTTTAGTTTTATTGCTGTATGTTTGTATCAACTAAATAGTTAGTTAGTAAGCTAATTTAATTTCTAATTCCCCATACCTAATTCCCATTTCCTAAAAAAATTATGCAAGAACTCACAAAAGCCGAAGAAAAAATTATGCAACTTCTTTGGGATGCCGAAAAAGCATTTGTAAAAGAATTAATTGAAAAAATTGAAGGTAAAAAGCCAAGTTATACCACCGTTTCGACGATTATCAGAATATTAGAAACTAAAAAGTTTGTCGGACACAAAGCCTACGGAAATACGCATCAGTATTTTCCATTGATAAGTAGAGAAGAATATGCAAAATTTGCTACTAGAAGCGTACTAGATAGGTATTTTGATGGTTCGTTCAAAAAGCTAGTTTCATTTTTTGCAAAAAAAGAAGAAATAGATATTGACGAGCTAGATGACATCATGAAAATGATGGAAAAAGAAGAGAAGAAAAATGATAAAAAGTGATTGAATTTAATTAATCACTAATCACTTACCATTAATCACCATTAAAAATGAAACTCCTTTTTTTTGATTATTTATTGCAATGTAGCCTGTTTTTGGTCTTGCTTTATATTCCTTATTTTCTGTTTTTAAAAAATGAAACTTTCTTTAATCTGAATAGAAAATACTTGGTTACTGCGTTGTTACTGACGCTTATTTTACCTTTTTTTCCACTCAATATTTCTAGTTTTTTTGAAATATTCTTTCAAAAATCTACTGCTGTAACCGTTCCCGAAATTGATATTTTTCTGTTTTATGGAGATGCAATCAATAACGCCACAACAGAAACCACCAAAAGTGTTTTTTCAGAGCCTTCTACTTGGATTTTTCTAATTTATACTCTAGGAATTACAGTTATTTTTATTAGAATTTTGTTAGGCTTATCAATGATTTTGAAATTATATTTCAGAGGACAAAAAACTCAAAAAAAGCATTTTATACTCATAGAAACCAAATCAGAAACCGAACCTTTTTCTTTCTTTAATTGGGTTTTTATTTCTGCTACTAATGATTTTTCAGAGTCAGAACAAACTGAAATTATTGCTCACGAAAAGGCACATGTCAGACAAAAACACGCCTTAGATTTGCTCTTGATTGAGTTTTTGGGGCTTCTATTGTGGTTCAACCCTCTTATTTATTTCTATAAAAAGGCATTGAGAGATACACACGAATATTTAGCTGACAAAGAAACCATCACTCATTTTTCTAATAAAAAACAGTATCTCAACTTACTTATCAATCAACATTTTGTGGGTAGAAACCTGCCTTTTGTTACCAAATTTCATCACTATTCATTACTTAAAAAACGTGTTATTATGATTACTAAATCGCCTTCTCGTGGGATTGCAAAGCTCAAAATTATGTTTGCCGTTCCTGCTCTTTTCTTGTGTGTTTTTATGACCAGTTGTTTGAAAGAATATGTTGAAATTTCGGAGCGTTCAGAAGTTTCTAGCAATGACTTTGCAGGGGCTTTTCCTAAAGATTATGAAATAGGAAAGTCGTATAAAATTCGTTCTACAACTACTATGGAATTGGATTTAGAAAAAAATAATGATTATATGTTACGTCTGTTTCCTGCTGAAGATTTTGAAGGTGTAGAAATCAAAATGTTTGATGAAAAAGGAGAACAAATCGTAACAAATTATATAGAAAAAATGGATAAGTATTTTAGAGGTTTTACTTTCCGAAATACCACAACTACAAAATATAGACTAGAAATTACAGTTCCTGATGGAAAAAAGAATACTTCTTTAGCTATGGCTTCTCGTAAGTTTGAAGAAAGTGAAATTGTGAAACCAAAAAAAGATAAAGAAGGCTATACAAAAGTAAAAACGTATAGCTTAGATAAAACTGATGCCAAATCTTATGAATATACAGTTATTTTTTCGGAAGGCACAGAGTACAAAGTATCTTTAGGGGATAAGAATATGAAATTTCAATTAGTCAATGAAGCAAGGGATAAAGTTTTGGTGGAATTTACCTCTACTGAAAACGAAAAATACAAGACTTTCAAAATTGATGAAACAGCAGTTTATTACCTTAAAATGGAAAAAGAAGATACAGAAACCAAAAATGCTGAATTGTCTTTCAAACGATAAATTAAAAATTTGTGTCCTAAAAAACACAAGTTATTTAAGGGGAATGAAAAAAGTCTAAGCAGTTTTGTTTAGGCTTTTTTACCAAAAAAAAATATAAACTCTAAATTTACAACAAAAATGAAAATGTTTTTTGTCTTCGTGTTTTTTTTATTTTTCTGTTGCACTACAAAAGTAGTGGCACAATTCACAAAAATTTCAAAGGAAGAAATAGAAAAAATGAAAGCCGATGGAATTAATATCTTAGATTCGGCAGGGAAAATATACCTTCGTCCAAAACCAAACTATGTACCTCCCAAAAAACCAAAGCCTCAAAAAATTACAGATACCAAAGATGATAATAACAAACAAAAAGAAGCCTGTGAGTGTCTGAAATTGATATATACAGTTTCTTTTAATGGCTATTTTTTAGGTTGTTTCTAATTTTTAAAGATACCTCAACGACAGCTTTATGTCTCATTGACGGTTTACACATACATTTTTCATGAAAATTATTCTTACTCTATTACTTCTTTTCAGTTTTTCGTTTTCTGCTTTTTCTCAAACGCCTCATATAGATTCTAGGGATTTAGAGGAAATTCAAGAAAAACTGGATTTGTATCTGGAATATTATCCTGATTCTGCTCAAAAAATTGCTTTAAGAAAAAAGATAGAATCGTTTTTTGAAACAGAAAAACAACTTTCTAGAAGTAATGCCATGGAGTTTGTAGAAAAGTTAAATCAAGAACTCAAAAAGGAAAATGAATTATTCGAATTTAGTTACAAACATACAAGTCTTCTTTCCTTATACAGCACAAAACACCATTTTGTAAGAGCTGCAAAATATGATTCTTTAGATGAAAAAAGCAAAATCTATTCAAAAAAATGGATAAAGAATTATGAAATAAAAAATGGTAGAAGTGAGTTTCCTTATACTTCTGAATATTACAAAAAAGGCTTTTTCTCTTTTCTAAGAAAAAAAGACAAGTACATAAATACTGCTGTGTTGAGAGAAAAAATGAGAAAAGCAGCTCTTATTTCTCAAAACTATGGTATTGCGAATCAAGAAATACAAGAGGGAAATATTCGCTATCTAAAACTGACCGAATGGCTTTTTGATAAAGATATAGAAAAAACAAAGTCGCTTGTCAATTTTATAAAAGAAGGTAATGCGCTTGTTTTGGATTTGAGAAATGTAAAATATGGGAATCTTGAAAGCATAGCTACACTTTTACATGTTTTTTCAGAAGAAAATAATAAACTAATAAATGAGAAACAGTATGCTTTTGGAAATTATCAAACAGCACAAAATCAAATATTACCTATAACACTTCCTACAAAAGAAAGTAATGGAAAGGAAGGAAAAAAGTTTGCTAAAGCCATCAAAAAACTATCAAGAATTGATTCAAACCTTCCTATTTACATTCTAACAAACAAAAATACAGCAGGATTGACTAATTTTTTTATTCATTTTCTTCAAAAAAAGCGTCCCAAAACGACTTTTGTAGTTGGTCAGCCTACTTCTGAAAACTGGCAACTTACCAAAGAATGTGATATTTATTCGACAATGCCTTTCATTGTGCCTTTTGCAACATTAAGAAATACGACAAACGAAAAATTCAATTATTCTATTTTGCCTACTTTTTATTCTCAAAATCCAAAAGAAACAGCATTTTTAAAAGCCTTTCAAAATTTTAAAGAAGAGTATCAATATCCAGAAAGCAAAGATATAATGGAATACGTCCAGACGTATTTTGAAGCTGACCAAACAAAACTAAATGATAGTATTACCTCAACTGATTTTCTACAAAAATATACAGGAAAATATGAAAATGAAAAAATTGTTTTGATTGATAAAACCAGTAAAAAGTTACTTCTGATTCATTATAATGATACAATTTCTTTGAAACAGATAAATGAGAATACATTTATGCCTAAGAATTTTTATCAAAACAAACAAGCAACAAAAAATGACTTTTTTTATATGAATATGAATGTTCAGCCTGTTTTTTATAATTTTTCCTTAGACAAGCAAAACGAGAATAAAGAGAAGAGCTATAAAATGAACATCAAATATTCAGATAAAACTAGAATTAGCTACGATTTTGAAGAAGAAATAGAAAATTCTTTTTTTGATAAAAATAAAATAGAAGTAACTCAACCTAAAGTCAAAACAAATATTGGAAAAAGTATCATGGCTGATGAAAATTTAGATTCTCTTCGTCAGATTTTTGCTAAACTTGATTTTAAGGAACGCACTCGCCTTTTCAAAACTTATACGCTCAACAATCCTGCACAAGATTTTGAAGTAGAAACCATTACTGGCGATAAATATATGCTTTCTGATTTGGCAGGAAAAGTTATTGTTATCAATTATTGGTTTATTGGTCGTGCGCCTTGTTTGCAAGAAATGCCACAACTCAATAAATTAGCAGAAGAATATGCAGGTAAAGGAGTGATTTTTTTGGCTGTTTCAAGAATGGATACTAAAAAGCAAATTGAAAAATTCTTACAGAAAAAGCAGTTTTATTATGATATAATGGCAGATTCTAAAATTTTGACTGAAAACTATTTCATTCCTCTTTTTCCAACCAATATAATTATTGACAGAACAGGAACTGTTATTTTTGGAGAAATTGGCTACAAAGAAAGCATCTATGAAGAAATGAAAAGGGCTTTGAATAGTTTGATTGTAGAGTAATTTTGTATATTGTTTAGAAAACAAATCAAAGATTGGAGCAGTATCTACATTTTTTGTGCTTCAAGTTATATTTAAGATTCAGATAGTCAAGAGGTAATTTTAGCAAGATGTTTTAAAATATAATTATGTGATAGGTTTTGTCTTTGATATGAGTAATGAAAATATTTATATTTGAATTACACAATTACGTCTATTAATTCGTTAATAGTAATAGAATCATTATTCAAGTAATACAATACACAAACTATGAAAACCATAAAATTTTACTTTTTTTTAGTCATTATATATATATGTTATGTAAGCAGCGTTTTTTCTCAAAATATTTCCTTGACTGCCACTACTGGAACTCCAACTGCTGGATATGTAGATTTTACTGCTGCCTTTAATGCCATTAATGCAGGAACTCACGGAGGTATAGTTACCTTAACAGTAAATAATGGATTCAATGAAAACGGAGCAACTCTAAATGCTCCTCCAGCTGTGGGAACGCCTTATACAAGCGTACGTATTCAAGTGAATTTACTATTATTTACAGATGCAATAGTGCGAGGGAATGGAAATAATCCTATCTTGATTTTTGACGGAGCAAAAAATGTAACTATTGACGGAGGTGTAGCAGGAACTAGGCGTTTAGTAATAGTAAACACTAAAAATACGGGTTCTACAACCAACGCCATTGCTTTACAAATAAGTAATGATGCACAAAATATAGATATTCAGAATACTAAATTTGCATCTGGAGTACAGGCTATTTCAAGAGGAACTATCTCATTTATTTCTGGAAGTATAGCAGATTTACATACTGTCTTGATTAGAGACTGTGAAATTTATGATGCTAATAGCACAACTGTAGGAGGAGGTTTTCCTTCAAGAGCTATTGTAGCAGTAAATGGTGGAAACAGAAATATAAGAAATGTAAATATTGCTACTAATCTTATTTATAATTATCATTCTTCATCAAATGCTGTAGGGTATGCCAATTCAGATGGTGCGACAGGTATTTTTTTATTTGATGATGCTCACTCTTGGACAATAGAAAATAATCGTATTTTTCAGAATGCTACACGCTCTTATAATTATAATACTACAACATCTGCTGTTCGTTTAGGAACAGGTTATGGACATATTATACAAAATAATACTATTGGTTATGGTAGTTCTTTTTCTACTGGAAACTATACAATATCTTCTACTACTCGTGAGTTACGTTTTGTAGGAATTTGGTTATATAATCAATCTACAACAGATTCTACAAATATTACAGGAAATACGATTCGTAATTTTGATTTTACTACTGATAGCAATAAAAATGGAGAAATTAGTTCAAATCCGAGAGGTGTTTGGTGTGGCATTACAGTTAGTAACCCAACAAATGAAACAACTGCACAAACTGGTAGAATAGGAATAAATAATAATACAATAGGCGACCCAATAGATAATACTGCACCTTATTCTATCCAAACAAATAACTTTCAAAGTGGAGGTGAAGTTGTAGGAGTTTATGTTACGCATCAAGGAAATTATATGAGCATTGATAATAACACCTTGGCAAGTGTGGCTACTTTTACAAACAACAATAGTCATACGTCCTATATTTTCGGAATTGATGCAAGAGGCAATGGAGATAAAAATATAAGGGGAAATATATTACAATATTTATACGCAGGAAATACAAGTGATAATAATAACAGTGGCTCACATGTAGATGCTATGTTGGTTTTTGGTAGTGGTACACACTCTATAGCTAACAATAATTTTTTGGATATAACCTCACATGGAACAGGTAGTTTTTATGTAAGTGGAGTGCTGTATGCTCTACAAGGAAGGAATATTATTCTAGGAAATCAAATCCGAAATATTGAATCAAAAGGAAGAGGAATTACATCAACAGACCCAACATTTGCTTATGGTTTTGCAGGGCGTTCGGCTACCTTATTTGGTATGCGTGTAGCAGGTACTGGAGAGCAAATAGTTGGCGTAAATATTATTTCAAATCTACGTGGAAATATTAGAGCAAATGTAGCAGCAGCAGACTTAGGAGTTGCCGCCATAGGCTTGGGAGATAATAATACAGTAGGAAGAGCCTTCGGAAATAGAATTTATGATATTCAGCTCAATCAAGGTATTGCTACTTCCCTAAGTACAAGTGGAGTAGCTGGAATGGTTGTAAATAATGCTGTTAGTCAGTGGGATGTCTATAATAATATGGTTTCATTAGCTCCTCCAAATAATGTAGCCGTTTTAGGTATTGCTAGTGATGGAGTAAATAATGTATCACGATTTTTATTCAATAGTGTTTATATTGGTGGTGGAACAGCTAGTGGTTCGGAAGCTTCTGGTTGTTTGTATCGTGCAAGTAATAGCACGATTACGATGCGTAATAATTTGCTTTTTAATGAACGTATAGCAGGTGGAGTGGCAAACTTTTGTTTGCTTTTTCGTTCGAACGGAGGAAGCATAACTAACGATTACAATACCTACCTACCAAGAAGCACAACAAGTATGGTGGCTTTACTTCAAGCAGGAGGTACTCCAGCAGCAGGAGATTTTTGTCCTAATTTAGCAGCCTTAAAAGCCAAAAATGTAAATTTTGATAGATTTAGTTGGTCGCACCAACAAGCAAGTACACCAACAGCTACTGATTTATTTGTAAATCCAACACTAGGAGATTTACATATTAACACAACAAATCAAGCAGCTTGGTATTCTAGTGGAAAAGGAGAACAAAATGCACTAGCTTTTGAAGATATAGATAGAGACAGTCGTTCGACGACTGTTTTTACAGGAACAACAGATATTGGCGCAGATGAATTTGACCTTGATAGAGATGCAAACCCAGCTCCACAAGCAGTACAGACAGGAACAATAGGCGCAGGAAATACAACAACTTACACTTGGGCAGACAAAAAAATAGGAGAGATAACATGGGGAGCAGGTGGAACACTACCAACTTCTATGAATTTTCGTTATTTTTCTGGTGAAACTCCTCCTAGCTCAAATTTCTTGAATGCAGAATTTCAAGATGGTTTTTGGCTCGTAGAACCACAAACAGGCTCTTTTAGTGGAACTGATTATACCGTACAATTTGATTTTGGTCCTCATGAAACAGGCACGGTAGCTGCTCCTTCTGCTAATATTATTCTGACAAAAAGAGATGGAGGTTGGGAGTTTTATAATCATTCTAATACACTTACGCCTTTGCGTTCTACTCGTGATTATGTAAGTTCTCCAAAAACGATGACCGTACCAGGACTAACTACTTTCTCTGACTTTACACTTACATCAGAGGTATTTCCTCTGCCTGTTGAGTGGCTTTCTTTTGATGGAAAATTAATAAATAATAAAGAAATAAAACTAGATTGGAGTACAATATCTGAAACAAATCATAGTCATTTTGAAGTAGAAAGAATGAATACTTCTACTAAAGAATTTATGAAGCTAGGAAGCATTTATGAGCCAAATTCAAAAGATAACTTTAAGAAGAAATATAATTTTGTAGATAACGAGCCACAAGTAGGGAATAATTATTATCGCATTAAGCAGATAGATGAAGGTAATATTGATTATTCTTACTCAAATATTGTGGAGGTAAGTTATGAAATTTCTGCTGAAACTATTTTTATCTCACCTAATCCAGTTTCTAAAAATAGAATACAAGTAAATATTCCTCAATTAGAGAGCAATCAAGGAGCTTATTTAGAGGTTTATGATGCAATAGGTAGAAAATATCTTTCTAAAGAGTTAGTTGATACAAAAACAGATATTATACTTCCTCAACTACGAAAAGGTATTTATATAATAGTTATTCAAATGAATCAAAAGCGAGTTAGCAGAAAAATAATAGTAGAGTAATTATATTACAGAAGCAAAAACTCCTTTATTTAATCAAATAAAGGAGTTTTTTAACCTATTTCAACTCGTAATTGCTCTATTTATCAAATTGCATAAATGAGTTTTTTATGTATTTATAGAATTAATTTTTTAGTAAAAATACAGCTTTTGAGTGTGGTAAGCAAGAAGAGAGTTTTTTGATTAAATTTTGGTTTGTATAATTCAAATTACTTTCCTCTTGATTTTTAAAAACTTGTTTTTGAATTTACAAACTAGAATGAGATTAGCTTGTTTAGAAACTAAAAATAAGATTTTTTATACATTACTTTAGTTACCATTCCTTTTTCCAAATAGATTATCAATTCGTAGTTATTAAATGTTGAGTATGATAAAATATCTATTATATTGGTGTCTTGAGATGTATATTTTTCATCTGAATCTCCTAGTTTTGCTATTACTTCTTTTTTGGTCAATCCTATTAATTCTTCATTTTTTAATAAGGTAATTACCATGTTATCATTTTTATATGCTGATTTATTCCATTCTTTACTATCAAAAGGAGTATGATAATTGAGTTTTTCTATTGATTTGTAGGTGAAAACACAAAGCACTATAAAAGGAAGAATATTGAGTGAAACAGCTAAATGTTGTTTATTTCTTCTCCAGTGTTTCAATCCTAATGTTAGAGAAAACATAAAAACTAGACTGGCAATAAGCGTAGGAATTATTTGTTTTACTCCACTCATTTTCCATTCTTGAGCTTCAGGAAAAGTAGAAGTAAAGAAGAAAGTAACTAGCAAGGTAACAGCAGTTGTGATACTGCTTATTACTATTCCCCAAAAGCAATCTATTATTTTTTTTACCATAAATTTAAAAACATTGAGAACTGTCTGATACTTAAAAACCTACTTCAACTCCTCTCTCAAAAACTTAGCTGTATAACTTTTTTTGTTTTTAGCTACTTTTTCAGGCGTTCCTTCTACCAAAATCTGTCCACCTGCTGCGCCTCCTTCCATACCTAAATCAATAATCCAATCAGCCATTTTGATGACATCTAAATTGTGTTCAATGACCAAAACAGTATTTCCTTTTCCTACTAGCTTATTCAAAACATCTAGCAAAAACTGAACGTCTTTAAAGTGCAAACCTGTTGTTGGCTCATCAAGAATATAGAATGTTTTTCCTGTATCTTTTTTCGATAGTTCACTAGAAAGCTTTACACGTTGTGCCTCTCCACCTGAAAGCGTTGTGGCGTGTTGTCCTAAAGTAATATAACCCAAACCAACATCATTGAGTGTTTTGATTCTACGTAAAATATTAGGTTGGTTAGCAAAAAACTCCGAAGCTTCTTCTACACTCATCTCCAATACATCAGCAATAGATTTTCCTTTGAAGCGAATTTCTAAGGTTTCTCTATTGTAGCGTTTTCCTTTACACATCGGACATTCTACATGAACGTCTGGTAAAAAGTCCATTTCTATAAGTTTTCTTCCTGCGCCTTCGCACTCTTCGCAACGTCCACCTTTTACATTAAACGAAAAACGACCAGGTTTGTAACCTCTTACTTTTGCTTCTGGAAGCTGCGTAAATAATGCACGAATATCCGTAAAAACACCTGTATAAGTAGCAGGATTCGAACGAGGAGTACGACCAATAGGCGATTGATCGACTTCAATAACCTTATCAATATTCTTTAATCCTTCAATTTCTTTATAGTCTAAAGGCGTTTTGACACCTCTATAAATATGTTTGTTCAGAATTGGATAAAGCGTGTCATGAATCAATGTAGATTTCCCAGAACCCGAAACGCCTGTAACACAAATCATTTTTCCGAGTGGAAAATGTGCCGTTACATTTCTCAAATTATTTCCTGTTGCACCTTTTAAAATGAGCTCTTTATCATTTCCTTTTCTACGCTCTGTCGGTACTTCAATCTTTTTTTGTTCATTAAGATATTGCGCTGTTGTGCTGTCTCCTTTCAAAAATTCGGTTGGCGTTCCTGCTTCTACAACTCTTCCTCCGTGTCTTCCTGCACCTGGTCCTATGTCTATTAGATAATCGGCTGCCAACATCATATCTTTATCGTGTTCTACAACAATTACTGTATTTCCCAAATCACGCAAATCTTGCAATGCCTTAATCAATTTTACATTATCTCTTGAATGAAGTCCGATACTTGGCTCGTCCAAAATATACAACACTCCGACAAGCTGTGTTCCGATTTGTGTAGCCAAACGAATACGTTGCGCTTCTCCACCAGATAAGGTTCTGACAGGTCGGTCAAGGGTCAGATAATCTAAACCAACATCAAGTAAAAATCCGATTCTTTTTCTAATTTCTTTCAAAATTTCGGCAGCAATAATATTTTGTCTATCCTCTAAACGGCTTTCAATATCTTCAAAAAATTCTCCTAACTGACCAATATCTTTTTGTGCTAATTCTGAGATATTTTTTTCTGCAATCTTGAAATATAATGATTCTTTTTTTAGTCTTGCTCCTTCACAAGTTGGACAAATTTTTACAGTCAGATAATCACGTAAATTAGATTGTTTTTTGGATTTTCCACTATCTAGCTGATAGGTTTCCAAATAATCAATCACACCTTCAAATTCGCTATTCCAAGTACGGTCAGAAGATTTGGCTTTTACTTTTACAATTTCTTTTGAACCATAAAGAATTTTTTTCTGAATTTTCTTATCAATATCTTTCCAAACTGTCGTAATATTTACCTTTTGACTTTTCATAAAGGCAGCTAATTTTTTAAAAAAATACGTATCACGGTATTCTCCTAAGGGCGCAATCGCTCCACGACTAATACTGATAGTTTCATCTGGAATAATAGATTCTTCGGTAAGCTGTTCTATTTTGCCCAAACCATTACAGGTCTGACACATTCCGTAAGGCGAATTAAACGAAAAAATATTTGGTGCTGGTTCATCGTACGCAATTCCTGTAGTGGGACACATCAAAAAACGAGAGAAAAAACGAGCTTCCTTATTTTTATTATCGTTGTCATGTTCTTGTACCATCACAATTCCGTTTCCGACCTTCATAGCTGTTTTCAAAGATGCCATAATACGCTTTTCATCATCTCTTGAAACGATTATTCTATCAATGACAACCTCAATATCGTGCGTTTTGTAACGGTCGGTTTGCATCTTTGGAACTAAATCCATTATCTCCCCATCAATTCTGACTTTTGTATAACCACTTTTGCGAAGTTGTACAAAAAGCTCTCTATAATGTCCTTTACGTCCTTTTACAACTGGCGCAAGAAGTACCAATTTTTTATCTTTATACTCTTCAAAAATTATCTCTGAAATCTGTTCTTCTGTTTGGCGAATCATTCTTTCGCCCGTATTATACGAATAAGCAATACCTGCACGAGCATACAAAAGACGCATAAAATCGTAAATTTCTGTCGTCGTTCCAACTGTTGAGCGTGGATTTTTAGAAGTCGTTTTTTGTTCGATACTAATAACTGGACTAAGACCATTGATTTTATCTACATCTGGACGCTCCAAATTTCCCAAAAAAGAACGTGCATACGCCGAAAAACTCTCCATATAACGACGCTGCCCTTCTGCATAAATGGTATCAAAGGCAAGCGATGACTTTCCACTTCCACTAATCCCAGTAATGACGATAAGCTGCTCACGAGGAAAAGAAATATCAATATCTTTCAAATTATGCTCTCTCGCTCCAAAAATTTCTATAAAATCAGTTGTGTTGGGATGATTTCCATTCGAATGAATAGAATCTACAACTGTTTTAGTTTGTTCTGTTTTGCTTTTCGTTTGCTTTGTTGTCTTACTTTTGGTTTTTTGGGGAGTAGCTGATGCCATAATTATATTCTAGGGAAGTAAATTTCTATATTATTTTTTATGCTAAACAAAGGTAACAAATTTATAGCCTTTTGGTTAGAATTTTAGCAAGATTTGAATACATTATAAGCTACTCTTCCATATAAACAACTTCAAAATTACGATTAATATACCCCATTTTCTTTTTATTTGTGGTTTCATCTATTTGTTTAATGGCTGCTAATTCTCCATAAAAAGGAGAAATATAATCATACTCTTTATCAATAAACTTTCTTTTTACAACATCAAAAACTTTCCACTTACCATTTTCTGATACAGCAATATATTTTTCGGATAGAATACTCTCAACACCTTTAAAACTTCCTTTCAAAATTATTTCTCCTTCGAAATTAATGATAGAATAGATGTTGAAATCTGAATATTTTAAAGTAATTAACTTTTGGTTAGGAATAATATGAACTCTGTGATAATAAAGAATGTAACTGTTAGCAGTAGTAGATTTGAGTATAATTTCATTTTTATCATTTATTAAAGCTGGTTCTGGTATTACTACCCCCATAAATTCGGACATAAGTTTGTATGTACAGAGAGCATATCGTTCTTTACCAATTTGTTCAAATCCTTGATTATCATATGATAATATTTCACTTGAGATTTCTTCTGTTACATTTCCATCTTTATCTATATAAAGATATTTACTAGCTCTTATGCTATAAGAAGGACTATCAGTTTCATTGAGGTTGTATAAAGCATCCTCTGTTTTATAGATAAGAAGGGTATCAAAATTTTCGTTAGGAGAACTGATTTCTTCTGGTTTAGCATCTATTATATAATCACCTCTATAATTGAATATATAAATTTTGCCTTTTGAATGAATAAAGTAGCTGTTTTTCAATGGATTAACATGACCTTTTATTGTCGTTTTTTTTACTTTATCGGTAGAATCAAGATGAAAAATTTCATGGAATCCATCTTCTAATTCTTTAGCCACCCATTTATTATATATATAATATCCTCCAGCACAACACTGTTCTGGTTTGTTTTCTAAACAGTAACTGTCAATAATTTTACCCTTTTTATCAAAAAGGTAATAGCAGGAATCGTTGATAACAGGCAAATAATATTCTTCATTAGAAGAGTGAAGATAATCATATACTATTGGAATAATGACTTCATTATTTTTATTTATGAATCCATATTTACCATTTTGTTCAACGGTAGCTAGTCCATTTCCATTCTCTTTGAAATAAGAAGCTTGATCATATTGAGGTTCAATAATAAATGTTCCTGTTTTATCTATAAAACCATGTTTTCCATTTTTTATGGCTGGATATAACAGGCTATCTTGAGCAAATGAAGTAGAAAGTGTTAGTAGAAGAGCAGAAATAAAAAATAGTAGTTTCATAGCAAAAATATAAGGGCGAGTTAAGCTAATTTATAAAATAGAATGGTTTTTTGAGTAGAAAGTAACAAAATTAATTGTCATATTTGTAGATTGAGAACTCTATATTTGTAGTGTTTGACGGAAGTATTTAGGTTTGTAAAACGTAATTGTAGAAATAAATATGCAGAATTATGAAATTACTTGAAGAAGATTTTACTGGAAATGATAAAGATATAGTTGCTAATTTTGAACGAAAGAAAACAATAATTCTAAGAAAACTAGAAGCAGTAAAAGATAAGGAAACACTTGTAAATTCTTTGCTGAAAATTAGTAAGCCCTTATCAAGTCAATCTAAATGGTATATAATTGCTACGGATATTTTTACGATTTATGAAAATAAAATACTGAATCAGAAAGATAATTCTTCTTCACAATTTCATCCGATGGCAAAACAAAATGTATCTCAAAATGAAATATCCAATTATAAATCTAGTTTTCCAATAGAAGAACAGCAGCTTATAAATATATTCTTTAGAGCTTGTATGGAAGCCAAAAGAGAGAAAGTAGCTAAAAAATTAGTGCAATTATCAGAAGAAAATGGCTTTGCGATAGAAGATGAGAAAGGGTATAAAGCTAAATTTTTAAAGAAGAAAAAAATGACTAAACAAGATATTAAGCATTATGTGTTTGCTTTAGCCATTGCTATCTTTGTTATTTCTGCATTATATCTACTAGATTTAGATGAAGAGGTAAGAGACAAATGGGTAAATTACTCGTTATTGGGGTTGGCTTTTGTAGAATTAGGATTGGCTTTATATATAAGATATAAGTCGCAGTTTTTTGACTAAATCATTATTACTTTTGCGTATTTTAAAAATAAAATTATGATTGTAAAACTAGCTGAAGGAACTTTGAAAACAAAGTTTGGCGAATTTAAAGAAGTTCTCTATTATGATGGACAAAAAGAATCTATTGCTTTTATGATGGGAGAAATTGAAAATGAAGAAGATGTACTTTGTAGAGTGCATTCTTCTTGTATTTTTGGTCATTACTTTAATAGTATTGAATGTGATTGTCAAGAGCAAATGGATATTTCTCAAGAGCTTATCCAAAAAGCAGGAAAAGGAATTATTATCTTATTAGAACAGGAAGGGAAAGGAAATGGACATTTTGCACTTTTGAATAGTGTAAAGCACAAAAGAGAAGGAGTAAAACAAGCTGATGCGTATCAAGCTGTTGGTTTCGAAGCCGACGCAAGAAATTTTAATAGTGCAGCCAAAATTTTGAAAGATTTAAACGTAAAATCTATCAGAATGCTTACAGGAAATGTAAATAAAATCAAAACACTCACTCAATTTGGAATAGAAGTGAGTGGAATACAAGATGTAATTTTATAAAAAATGCTAAAGAAGATTTTCAATAACCGAAAAAATCAAAAGTGGATATTCTCTTCACTACTTTTAGTTTCAATTGGACTATACTTTTTTGGTGTTTTAGACCCTAACCAAGTTATTTTATCTGTTGCTTCAGAAGGCACTCCTCCTACTAGATTTGATATTGCTTTTGGAACATTTAAGATAAACCAAAAAATGCCAGATTCATTAAAAGATATTGATTACAATGATTGTTGTGTAGATGCAATCAATGAAAATAATTTTTATGAGGGTGGAGAGTTTGCTTATTCTGATATTTATGTTGTTACTTTTGATATTAATAGTGTAGATATTCGAAAATCTCAAGGGTTTTATCATCTTCTTATAAAAGTAATAAGTCATAAAAAAATAGATATATTCTTTGTGCAATCTTATTTCATTCTACTACTCATTGTTATTGGAAATACAATTTATATAATTTGGGATTTTACCAAAAAAGGAGAATAAGCTTTTCAAAAAAATCAAATCTCAATTCGAACTTGATTTTTAACTGAATTTATCGGACTTTTGTGAGTATTTTATTTTTCAAAAAGAAATTCAAAACTGATTACTGGTAACTGATTACTGGTAACTGAAAAAACTGATAACTGATAAATCAATGTTACAAATTGCACACATACAGGCGCATAAAGAAGAAGTCATTGCAGCACTTCAAAAACGCCATTTTAGCAGAGCTACTGAGCTTGTCGAAAAGGCTATTTCTATCGATAATGAAAGAAGAACGACACAGTCCTCACTCAATGAATTACAAGCTGGTGCAAATGAAGTAGCAAAATCTATCGGTGCTTTGATGAAACAAGGCAAAAAAGAAGAAGCGAATCAAGCAAAAGAAAAAGCTGCTCAAAACAAACAATCTATAAAAGATTTAGAAGATAAATTAAAGGAATTAGAGAATGATTTGACAAACTGTTTGTACGAAATTCCGAATACACCTTATAAAGATGTTGTTGCAGGAAAATCTTCAGAAGACAATGAAATCATTGATGAGTGGGGAACAATTCCAACACTAACAGATGATGCTGTTCCACATTGGGAGCTTATCAAAAAGTATGATATTATAGATTTTGAATTGGGAAATAAAATCACAGGTGCAGGTTTTCCAGTTTATAAAGGAAAAGGTGCAAGACTTCAGCGTGCTTTAATCAATTATTTTTTAGATGAAGCCATTGCAGCAGGTTATAGCGAAGTTCAGCCACCAATTTTGATAAATGAAGCCTCTGGTTATGGCACAGGACAACTTCCAGACAAAGAAGGACAAATGTATGAAGCAACTGCCGACAACCTTTTCTTGATTCCGACAGCAGAAGTTCCGATTACAAACCTTTATAGAGATGAAATTGTAAAAGAAAGTGATTTTCCTATCAAAATGACAGGTCATACGCCTTGTTTTCGTCGTGAGGCAGGTTCTTGGGGCGCAGATGTGCGTGGTCTGAATCGTTTGCATCAATTTGATAAAGTAGAATTAGTTGTAATAGAACACCCAGAAAAATCATATCAGCGTTTGGAAGATATGCTTTCTCATGTGAAAGGACTTTTAGAAGCATTAGAATTGCCATACAGAGTTTTGCGTTTGTGTGGTGGCGATATGGGTTTCACTGCTGCCATGACGTATGATTTAGAGGTTTATTCGGCTGCACAAGGTCGTTGGTTAGAGGTAAGTTCGGTTAGTAATTTTGAAACTTATCAGTCGAATCGTTTAAAACTTAGATACGAAGACAAAGATAAAAAGAAACATTTAGCACATACATTGAATGGTAGCGCACTCGCTTTGCCACGTATTGTAGCTACTCTTTTAGAAAACAATCAAACAGCAGACGGAATCAAAATTCCGAAAGTATTGCAAGATTATTGTAGGTTTGAAAAAATTGATTAGTTTGGAAGTCGCTCGTGAGGACACGAGCAACGGTAGGTTTTTTAGTTTATAATTAAAATCTAATTATTATTTTATTATTATTGTTTAAATAACTTTTAGAATAAAAATTAACTTTGCCGTTGCTTGTGTCCCCACGAGCAACATAAAAATCCTTATCTTAGCAGCATTGACCTAAAGGGTACGGTACAATTTTAAATTAAACAATCATTTAAAAATAGAGTTTATCAACTGTATTTTATTATTTCATTACTGATTAAACTACTAATTGTTCTTTGGTCATTAATCACAATTTTTTCAACTATTTTATGAAAGAAACTTCATTTTTTCGCCTTTCTCTCTTCTTTGTTTGTTCTATTTTCCTTTTTTCAGCGTGTCAGAAAGGAGTTTCTACACCTGCCGAACTGACCAAAAAGTATGGTGTAGAGGAATTCAAATTCAATTTTTTGAGTACAAAATCTCATCTTTCTTTCCAAAATCAAAAACAAGAGTTAGGAAGTAGAATAGATATGCGACTGGCAAAAGATAGTCTGATTTGGCTTTCTGCTCGTCCTGCTTTCGGAATTGAAGCTGCTCGTATGCTTATCCGTACTGATTCTGCTTTTTTGGTTAATCGTTTGGAGAAAAGTTATGTAGCTCTTGATATTATATCGCTAAGTAAACAAGTCAATTTCGATGGCGATTTCAAAACATTACAAGCCTTATTTTTAGGGAATGTTCCTCCATTAGACAAAAGTATTACACCAGAAAAAACAGATAAATTCTTTGTTTTGAATCAAATCTATGAGCTTTTCAAAACTTCCATGTATGTGAGTAGAGAGAATAAAAAACTCTCAAAAGTTTCTGTACAGGAAAGTAATGGTGGAATGAACAGTCTTTTTGTAGATTATAGTAATTTTCAGATTTTAGATGGACAAAAAATTCCTTTTAAAGTAAATGCAGTAGCTAATTTTTTCAATCAGAAAGAAAACAAAACTGATCAAACCAAAATTGAAATCGAACATAAAAGTATTAAGTTTGAAGAGTCAGATCTTTCTTTTCCTTTTTCTATTCCGAGTAGTTACTCTAAAAAAGAACTTAAAAAGTAATAGATTTAATACTGTTTGAGAATGAGTAAAGTCAAGATAGGTTGTGGAGGAATACTAATCATTATAATAATTTCAATTATTAGTATTGTTATCTTTCTAAATACAGCCTTTGGAAAGAAAAGATATACTGTAAACATTGAACAAAACATTGGTGGAACTCTAGTTTGTGATGTGGAGTATTCTTCTGACCATAAAACATGGTTTTATTTTATCGATTATAAATATAAGTTAAAAGAAAAAGTATATAATTTTGGAAAAGGAATTTATAGAGGAGTTGAGTGGAATGAAAGCAATCAACTTCATAAATGCCAAAATTGGACAATTTTACCAACTGAAAGTGATTTTGGTTTTATTAAAATTATAGCTTTTGACTTGGAAGCTAATAAAAAAAAAGAAAGTAAAATTAGTCCCCATTCAATTAATGAGGATATTGTTTGGACTTCCAAAAGGATTAAGTCGTTATTAGCTGCTTCTCCTTCTAGTGTAGAAGTTGAAAAGATAGTTGATAATAAATTTTTCATAAAGTACACATTTCGTACTGATAGAGAAAATGTGGATAACTTAGATGTTCGACTTATAGAGTATGAACTAGATGAAGTTAGTGGAGCTTTTAATATGAGAACTATAAGTGAGTTAAAAGAAAAACCCATATACAATTTAATCTTTAACTAATTTTTTTAGTCTAAACTCAATTTGCAATTTTAAATAAAAAATATGTCATCAAAAGATAAAAATCTAAGCATACATTCTGAAAAATCTATTCAAGATATTAAGACAAAGCAATTTGCTATTGTTGTTGCAGAATGGAACGAAGAAGTAACAGAAGCACTTTACGAAGGAGCTTATAAAAAACTGTTAGAATATGGAGCAAAAGAAAAAAATATCCATCGCTACGACGTACCAGGAAGTTTTGAACTTACACTTGCAGCGCAATGGACAGCCCAAAAAGCAGAAATTGATGCTATTATTTGTTTGGGTTGTGTGATTCAAGGCGAAACTCGTCATTTTGATTTTATTTGTGATGCCGTAGCACAAGGAATTACAAATGTAAATTTAAGACACAACAAACCTGTGATTTTTGGAGTTCTGACACCTGAAAACCAGCAACAAGCTCTTGACCGTGCAGGTGGAAAACACGGAAACAAAGGCGATGAAGCAGCCATTACAGCAATAAAAATGTTAGGACTTCATTCTAAAATACTCAACAAGTCAAAAACAGGAATTGGATTTTAAAACCAATTTAGATTTTAGAAGGTAGAAGTTAGATTTAATTTCTAAATTCATAATTCTAAATTTGACACTCATTCTAAAATCTAAACTTGTATTTTGTATTTGTATTTAAAGAGTTGATAAAGATAATAAGATTGAAAAGACGAAATCTTACTATTTATTTTGTTTTATTCATAATTGATTGCTCAGTCTTTCAATTCGTAATTCGTAATTTTTAATTCGTAATTGAAAAATATATGTGGCTAAAAATAGCTAATTTCATTCTAAAAAATAGGTTGTGGCTTTTGCTTCTTCTCTTTGCTCTGACGGCTTTTATGGGTTATCAAGGCACAAAAGCGCAGCTTTCTTATACTTTTACAAAAGTAGTTCCTGACTCTGATAAGGACATTGTTTTTTTCAAGCAGTTTAAAGAGTTGTTTGGACAAGATGATAATGTTGTTGTCTTGGGAGTAGAAGATGAAAGGTTATTTGAGCTAGAAAACTTCCAAAAGTGGCAAAAACTATTGTATGACTTAGAAAAAATAAAATTTGCCAACACAAAAAAAGTAAAAGATTTAGGAGATAGTATAAGTGCTGTTACTGGTGTAATTGGACTAGGCAAATTACCTTATATCTACAAAAATCAAGAAATTAAGAAGTTTGAACCTAAGCCAATTTTTCCCAAGCAGGTTCAGACACAAAAAGAATTAGATAGCCTTCTGAACTTTACCTACAAGATAAAATTCTACGAAAATCAGCTAATAAATCCAGAAAATAAAGCTTCTTTAGCTTTGGTTACATTTCTGCCAGTCATTACAAGTACGGCATACAATCATCAAACGGTTACTAAACTTACAGAGCTAGGAAATAAATTTTCAGAAGAAACAGGTATTGAAGTTCATTATGTAGGTCTTCCATTTCTACGAGTCGCTATTTCGAATAAAGTAAAGGGCGAAATGGTTATTTTCTTGTCGCTTTCTATTGCCATTACAGCAATTTTTATATTTATATTTTTTCGTTCTTTTACTCCTGTTTTTGTCTCGCTCAGTCTTATCTCTATTGTCATTATTTGGACAATGGGTGTTTTTGGTATTTTGGGTTATGAAATAACTATCCTTACTGCTATTCTGCCTCCTGTTTTGGTAGTTATTGGTATTCCAAATTGTGTTTATTTTATCACAAAATATCATCAAGAATGTAACAAAAAAGGAAATAAAGAAGACGCTATTAAATATGTCATCAAAAAAATTGGAGTAGTTACACTAATTACAAATACCACAACTGCTATTGGTTTTTTGGTTTTGATAAGTACTAGAATAGGTATTTTGAGTGAGTTTGGGCTTTCTGCAGGTATTACTATTTTTGCTACATTCTTTATCTCTCTTATCTTTTTGCCTGTTGTCTTTTCGTACTTGCCAATGCCAGAAGGGAGACGAACTAAACACTTGAACAAAGGAATTATAAACAGTATTCTTACGAAATTTGATTTTATAATAGAAAATCACAGACCAATCATTTATGGAGTTACGATTATGATTGTTGTTGTTTCAGCTATTGGACTTTATCAAATAAAGGCAAACTCATTTATGGTAGATGACTTGCCAAACGAGAGCAAAGAAAAAACAGATATTGCTTTCATTGAAGAAAATTTTAAAGGAACAATGCCTTTAGAAATAGTCATTGATACAGGAAAACCAAAAGCCTATCGTAGAAGTCAGACCTTAGAAAGAATAGAAGAAATTGAAAATTATGTAGATAGTTCGGCACACCTTTCTACACCTGTTTCTTTGGTTACTTTCATAAAAGCTGCCAATCAAGCTTATTTTAATCAAAGTGAACAATCTTATAATCTGCCTGACAAGCGCACGGGAGCGTATGTTTTGCGTTATTTGAAAGGACAAGATGACCCAACTTCAATTTCTGCATCTTTTGTAGATAGCACAGAACAGATTTTGAGAGTTTCTCTGAAAGTAGCTGATATTGGTTCTTTGCGTTTGGATTCTTTAGTCAGAACGAGCCTACAACCAGAATTAGATAGCATTTTTGCTGACTCCATTGGTTCTACCAAAATGACTGCACGAGTAACTGGAACGACACCTATCTTCTTGAAAGGAAATACGTATTTGATAGATAATTTAAAATGGAGCTTGGTTCTAGCTTGTTTCTTAGTGGCAATAATAATTGGTGCGCTATTTCAAAATATCCGTGTGATGATTATTGCTATTGTTCCAAATCTGATTCCTCTTTTGGTAACGGCTGGAATTATGGGATTTTTTAATATTTCACTCAAACCAAGTACGGCACTTGTTTTTAGTATTGTTTTTGGTATTGCTGTTGATGATTCCCTTCACTTTTTGGCTCGTTTTAGACAAGAACTTTTAACCTTTAATTTTGATAGACACAAGGCGATTGATGTTGCACTTCGTGAAACAGGAAAAAGTATGATTTATACTTCGATTATTCTTTTTGCAGGATTTATCATTTTTGCTTTTTCTTCCTTTGGTGGAACAGTTGCGTTAGGAGTTCTGACTTCAATTACGCTGCTAGTGGCAATGTTTACCAATTTGATTTTACTTCCTGCTTTACTCCTTACTTTTAATGCAAATATTCGTCGTTCGAATCATCCTCCGATTGAAGCGTAAATAAAATTAATGAAAAAGTTAAAAGTAAGCCTAGAAATAGAAGAAAGCATAAAGGAAAAGCTAGATTTTTATTCTAAATTATCAGCAAAAAAGTATGTTGCTCTACATGGTCATACTATATTTTCAGATGTACTTCTGCAAATTGAGTTTGAAGATAAAGAATTTGAAAAATGGATTGAAGATATTTATAGAATAAGAAATACTTATAATATAGAGGAATTAAGAAATCAGCTTTTATCTTTTGAAGAGAAAAAAAAGATACAACTGTGGATTGGAAACTTTCAAGATTATAAAAAAAGATTATCAAATAATACTGGTATTGAAGATTACTTTTTATCTGTATATCAAACTAATATTTCTCCTGCTATGTGGGTAGCAAAGTATAGTCATAATTTATTGGCAGGAGATTTAAAGATGTTTCCCTACAAAAATAAAGGTTTAGAAAAATGGGCATTTGAAGTTAGTGACTTTCGTAATTTCGTAGGAGCTAAAGAACTACGAAAACTACTTTTATCAGAAGGAGAAAGAAAGGAAATAGAAGAAATTATAAATCGGAATAATGAAGAGGTATAGAAAATATACCTTAGTAATTTTTGTTTGTAGAGTTTACAATCTTACCAAATATTTGCTGTCATATAAATATTTAAACCAAAGAGTAAGCCTAGAGTAATAAAGAAAATACTTACAATAAACCATTTCAACCAATGCTTTTTGTAAAAAAAGATAGACAGAAAAGTCATTGAAATATTTAATGCCAAAAGAATAAATAAGTCTATCCAAAACTCTTTTACAAGTTCAAAATTACCAAAGTAAGTCATCAATCCACATAAAGCGATACATACAGAGTTAATTATCAAGACTGTAGCCCAGCCGTTTTGAGACTTTACTTTATCTTCTCTATCTAGTATTTTTTCCATAATTGAACAGATATGAAAAAAGCACTCTGAATTTAATCAGAATGCTTTTTTGTTATATAAAATTAGCAAAAAGAACTATTCTTTTTCAAAATCTAGTGAAATAGAGTTGATACAATAACGCATTCCTGTTGGTTTAGGACCATCATTAAAAACGTGTCCTAAATGCGAACCACAGTTATTACAAACAACTTCTGTACGAACCATTCCGTGCGAACGGTCTGTAATTTCTTTTACATTTCCTTCAATTGTTGTATAAAAACTTGGCCATCCACTACCCGATTCATATTTTGTTTTTGAATCAAATAATTTTTCATTACAAGCTCCACATGTATAAATTCCCTTTTCGTGATGGTCGTAAAATTCGCCTGTAAATGCTCGTTCTGTTCCTTTTTGGCGCAAAACTCGGTACTCATTTTCTGTTAATTCTTCTTTCCATTCACTTTCACTTTTCTTTTCTTTATAGTCTGACATAGAGGTATCTTTTTGATTTAATTTATTAAAATTTAGACCTTCGGCAGCTTCTACTTTTTTATCAGTATTTTGCGTGTTGCTTTCAGAGTTATCTGTAACACCCAAAAAAGCAACTAATCCTAAGCCACACACAATAGCCAATATTGGCAAAATTATAGTTTTTGTATTCATAATTCTATAAACGAAATAATCTAATACTTTGTTTATTAAGGAATTATAAAAAAATGACCTTGATTATTTATAATTTAATTTGCAAACCATCATGAGCCAGTTCAATATTTGGAGGAAGTTCTTCTGAAACAGATTTATGAAGCCCCATTTTATGGCTAATATGAGTCAAATAGGCTTTTTCAGGATTTAATTTCTGTATTACTTCAATGGCTTGGTCTAATGTATAATGCGAAATATGTTCTTCTTTTTGTAATGCTCCCAAGACAAGAATTTTTGTTCCTTTTACTTTTTCTAATTCTTCTTCAGAAATAAAATTAACATCCGTAATATAGGTAAAATCTTTAATTCTGAATCCAAAAACAGGAAGTTTGTAATGCAAAACATCAATCGGAATTATTTTTACTCCTTCTACTTCAAAGGCTTTATTTTCTATGATATGCGTTTCTACTTGTGGAATACCGGGGTATTTAAAATCTGCAAAAATATAAGCAAATTCTCGCTTTAACTGTTCCAAAACAGGTTCTCTAGCATAAATTGGCATATCTTTTTTTTGAGAAAAATTAAAAGAACGCACCTCATCCATTCCTGCCGTGTGGTCTTTGTGTTGATGCGTATAAAGAACAGCATCTAATTTTTTGATTCGTTCTCTCAAACATTGCTGTCTAAAATCTGCTCCAGTATCAACAATGAAACTCTTTTCTTCGCCATTTTGGTTTTCTACTTCAATATGAATAGAAACACGCAAACGCTTATCTCTATAATCTAAAGACTGACAAACTTCACACTCACATGCAATAACAGGAACACCTTGTGATGTTCCTGTTCCTAAAAATGTTACTTTCATTTATTTTATATTTTTTATAGACAGTTTTCAAACGCTTTGCTACTCTTTTTGTTTTCCTATTGTTCTATCAAAAAGCTGATAAATGCGTTTATACTCGTCTGCCCAACTTGTAGGGTAAACAAAACCATGTCCTTCAATTGGATAAACGGCAAGTTCCCAGTTTTCTTTTCTTAGTTCAATAAGTCGCTGAGAAAGCCTAACTACGTCTTGAAACTGAACATTTGTATCAAGCATTCCATGACAAATAAGTAAATCGCCTTCCAAACCTTCGGCAAAATAAATTGGAGAAGAACGAACATACGCCAAACTATCCTCAACAGGAGTATTCAGAATATTTGCTGTATAAGGATGATTGTAATGCGCCCAATCTGTAACCGAACGAAGGGCTGCACCCGAACGAAAAACTTTAGGTTCTTTAAACATCGCCATCATCGTCATAAAACCACCATACGAACCACCATAAATTCCGATTCTGTCTTTATCAATATCGTGATTTTTGACTAAATAATCTGCACCAGCTACATAATCTACCAATTCTTTATTTCCCATGTGGCGATAAATTGCCGTTCTCCAATCTCTGCCATAGCCTTTGCTACCACGATAATCAATATCAATGACTGTATAGCCTTGCTCTCTCAAAAGGTTATGAAACATATATTCTCTATAATACGAACTCCAACCATAATGAACATTCTGTAAATATCCTGCCCCATGAACAAACATAACAGCAGCTTTATTTTTCACATTTGCATCAGGCTCATAAATACGTGCAGGAACTTCTGCTCCGTCTGGCGTTTTGAAAGTAATAATTTTTGGTTCGTACCAAGAATATGGCTTCATTCCTTCGGTCATAGAATCAGGTTGCTCTATAAGTTTTGCAGGAAATTGTTTTCCACTACTATCTATTGTAATAGTTGTATATTTTGGATACCATGAATAGTTTTTAAACTCTTCTGTTGTTGAATTTGTAATTTGTCTTTGTGTAGTTGAATTGGTTTTATTTGCAAAAACGACTAATTCCCAAGGCTTATTTGAATAAGAATAACGAGCAATCCAATACTTTTCATCAGGCGACAAAACAAAATCTTCATAAACTCCTTTTTTGGAAGTGATTTTCTCCAAACTATTTTTCTTACCTAGCTTGTATAAATGATACTCATGGAAATTTTCTTTGTTAGCACGAACATAAAAGGTCTCATTATTCTTTGAGAGCCAAACATTAGTTACTTCAAAATTTCCGTTGGTAAGTTGATTTGATTTTTTTGTTTTGAAATTATAGGTATAAAGATGCGAAAATCCTGTTTTTTCAGATTGAAAATAAACTGTTTCGTTGTCTTGCCAACCTAATGTTCCTGTTGAAGCGTGCCAACCACTAATGCCTTCTCCACCTATCCACGCATCATCTTGCTGATAATCTACTAGCTTTAGTTTATCATTTTCACTTGTCAAATCCATTGCTACAATCCAACGACTTTTTGAGTCATCTGCACGAACTACCATCACTCCTTTTTTTCCATTTGGCGACCATTTTGTTTCATGAATCCATAAGTTTCTTGCTGAATTTCTTTTCAGTTCCTTGCCGTATTCTGCATAATAAGCAGGATTTTCCATCATTTTTGGCAAACTAGACAAATCAATTTTATCATTTGTTTTTCCATATCTATCATATACATAGAGTTCAAAATTAGCTGTTGCATTTCCTACTTTCGAACGAGCAGGTAAATTTTCTGTATAACCAAGCTCATTGATATAATTAGGAACTTCAGTAGATTTTGAAGAATATTCTCCCAAAACATAAATCACAAAACGTCCGTCGTTACTAATCTGAACAGAAGAAATATATTTTCCATTAAGTGGAATAGCTGTTAGGCGATACGGTTTTGGTTGAGCATTCTTTATAGAATCTTCTGCTTTGTTTATTCTGATAATTTCTAATAAGTCATTTTGCTGATTATTGAGCCACTTTTCGGCATCATTTAATGATTTTTCGGTCTTTTTATCCGAATCTACGAAAGAAGTAAGTTGCTGTGTTTGTCCAATTTGCTCTCCTTGTAGCCAAAAATAGAATAAATCATTTCCTTTTTGATAAACAACGGCACTATCATTTCTTGTAAAAGTAGGATTGTTTTCATTTTCTAATGTGTTGGTAAGTCTTTTTGCACTTCCATTTTGTACGTCTTGTAAATACAAATCACCATCTATCGAAACTACTTTTGAAGTCTTTATTTTATTGTAATTTTCAAAGTTACTATCATCTCCAAAAACATAATTTTTGGGATTTAGATTAAAATCATTTTCAGCAATTTTTAGTGGAGTGCCAATCGGATTTCCATTCGAAATACTTTGTTTGTACCACGTCGGTAAAGGTTCTAAAGATGACTTTTTAGAAAAGTAAATTGCTTTACCATCATACGACCAACGCCCATTTTCTGGCAATACACCTACGAATTTATCGCCTTGCATAATTTGGTCGATTCTGTCTAAGGCTTGTTCTTGGCTTTTTATTTCTTGAGAAAAAGAAAGTGTAGTTATTGAAAATAATAAAATGGAGAATAGAAGTTTTAGTTTCATTTGAATTAGTTTTTTGTGTTTGATTCTTTTGGAATGGGAAATTAGTGAAAATTTATTTGGATTAATAAAATATCTCAGTTTATTTAGAATGATAGTATTTTTAAAAGTTATAGAGCAAAATAAATAGTTATTCAATAAATTAAAGCAACCCATCGAATTTTATACTTGTCTTTGTACTAGTAATTCCTACTTCATTTAAAACTCTTATAAAATAAAACTATGTATAAATCAATTCTTTTGTTAGTCGTCTTTGCTTTTTTTCAAACTGCTTGTAATAAGAACACAGACTCAAAAAATAGCGATACTACTACTCCAAAAAAAGAAGATATTTATCATTCTCAGATAGATTCATTAATGAAAGTATCTTATGAACGTGGCATTTTTAATGGAAATATTTTAGTAGTTAAAAACACTAAAATTCTTTATCAGAATGAATTTGGATATACTGATGCCTCTAAAACAAACAAACTAAACCAAAATTCTGTATTTAATATTGGTTCTATTGCGAAGGAATTTAATGCTGTTGCTATAATGATGTTAAAGGAACAAGGAAAACTCAGCTTGGATGATAAATTGTCAAAATTTGATTTAGGCTTACCAAAATGGGCAGAAACGGTTATTGTTCGTCATTTGCTACAATATACAAGTGGATTGCCAAGAATAAATTGGAATACTGTCAAAAATGACCAAGATATTTTTACCGATTTGAGAACTCTTGAAAAATTAAATTTTGATGCTGGAACAGATTATTTTTATAACAATAATAATGTATTTCTTCAAAGAAGAATTGTGGAAAAAGTATCAGGAATGAGTTTTAATGATTTTGTAAAGAAAAATATTCTTGTTCCAACTGAGATGAATAATTCTATTATTGACCCTAATTCTCAAAATCCTCAATTTGTAAATTCGTTTAGTAATGATTTAGTAAACGATGAACCTATGGATATTGAATTTACAGGCTGGGTTTGTCCTACAATAAATGATATGCAAAAATGGATAGTTAGTTTGCATTCAGGAGAATTGATTAGCAAAGAATCTCTAATTACATTGTCAGAAGCATATTCAGAAAATAGTCAGTCAGCTTTGGGGAATGGATTTGTTGAAAATAATGATTTAGTAATTCATCGTCATCATGGTTCATCTTCCAACTATGAAGTATTTACTCATTACAACAAAAAAGAGAATTTAATCGTCATTTTGATGACAAATAATAAGAACTCTAAATTACAAGACATTATTCAAGCAGTTGAAAATATTTCAAAAGGAGAAAGTTTTGAAATTCCTAAAAAATCAATCTATTTGACTATCCGTCAGAAAAGTTATGAAAATGTAGAGGAAGGAATAAAATTATACAATGATTTAAAAGAGAACGATTTTGAAACCTATAATTTCTCTGATGAAAATGAGCTGAATCAACTAGGCTATAAATTGATTGAGAAAGAACAAATAGAAGATGCTATAAAAATATTTCAACTACTCATTTCTGAATTTCCAAACTCATCAAATCCCTATGATAGTATGGGAGAAGCCTATTATCTCAATGGAAATACTGATTTGGCTCTTCTCAACTACAAAAAATCATTAGAATTAAATCCTACTAATTCGAATGCAGAAAAAATGATTGAGAAGATTGAAAGTGAAAAATAGAGAGAATAGAATAGCTCTTTCAACAAGTCGGTGTGCGTTCGTTTTAGCTTCGTTGAGGGTTTCACCGTTCTCAAAAACAAACGAAAGGCTTCCTCAGAAGCATGATTTAAACTATATCACGCTTCTGAGGAAGTGTCCTGTTCAGTTCTAAGGAACTGAACACACGACCTATGATTTATTTAAGTAGTTGTGGTGTACAAATTTGTTAATCTATTTGACTAGTACAATTTTTGAAAACATAGTTTTTTTGTATTCCTCCCCTCCTTCGGAGGGGCTGGGGAGGTCAAAAAGATGGTAAAAACTAACAAAATTGTACTAGCTAATTATTTAATTTTTGTACAGACCACAGACTAGGAAGTTGATACACTTTACTGTTGTCTGGTGTCTTACCAACGACTTTAAACCACCGAAACTCTAACCTTTTTCTTCTTCAATTTCACATTATTTACTTTTGGTAAAAGACTATTTAATGTAGATTTTTTCACAGAAACAAAAGCACAATCATTTTTGAGTTCGATGATTCCTAATTGGTCTTTTTCAATGTTTCCTTGTTTGAAAAATAATCCTGCTATGTCACCTTTCGAAATTTTATCTTTTCTTCCTCCAGAAATATATAAAGTAAGCCATTCAGAAGGATTGGGAAGTTGCTGTTCTGTTAGACTTTGATTCGGTAAATTCAATTCTTCAATAAAATCAGGAACATCTTCATACTCGTAGTGCAAAACATACGCTGTTCCTTTGCTGTTCATACGAGCCGTTCTTCCGTTTCGGTGCGTAAATTCTTCATTTCTTTGAGGTAAATGATAATGAATAATAAAATTGAGTTCTGGAACATCAATTCCTCGTGCTGCCAAATCAGTTGCTAACAAAATTTTATACGTTCCATTTCTAAATTTTATCAACGCTCGTTCTCTGTCCACTTGTTCCATTCCACCAAAGAAAGCACCATGAGAAATATTATTTTCCGTCAAAAAATTACTTATCCTTTCAATAGAATCTTTATAATTACAAAAAATAATTCCGTTTTCATTTCCAATATGAGAAAGCAATTCTAAAAGTGTTTCTAGTTTGTCTTTGCTTGGAGAAGTAACTAATTTAATTTTTAAATCACTACTCTTTCTATTTCCTCCTTTTCCATCTCTGAGGTAATCAATTGTAAGAGGATTTTTTAGTCCTACAAAACTTGGAATTTCTACGCCTTGGGTGGCAGAAGTGAGAATTTTCTTACTTATCTGTGGCAAAATATTCAAAATTTCTTTCATCTCGCCTTCAAATCCAATTTCTAAAGATTTATCAAACTCATCTAAAACAAGCGTTTTTATAAATTTTGTTTCGAAGGCTTCTCTTCTCAAATGGTCGGCTACTCTTCCCATTGTTCCTATCAAAACGGCTGGTCGGTGTTTTATTTCTAATCTGTCTTTTGACCCTGCACGTCCTCCATAAACAGCATTTACTTTAAAGCCAGTTCCCATTTCACGCATTACTTGTTCTATCTGAATGGCAAGTTCTCTTGATGGAACAACAATAAGAGTCTGTATTTCTTCTAAATTTCTATCTAAATTCTCAATAATGGGAAGTAAAAAAGCAATTGTTTTTCCTGTTCCTGTTGGAGAAAGTAGAATAACTTCATCAGAAGAATGAATAGCAAGTTTTGCTTCTTCTTGCATTTCATTGAGTTTCTCTATTCCTAATTTTGATAAAATAGCTTTTTGATTTTTGATAGAATTTGACATAAAATTAGATAAAGATGAATACTATTTTGAGATTTGTATTACTTTTGGAAGTAACCACACAAAGTTACGAATAAGTATTTAATATATTTATCTATGAAAAACTCACACACACCTATAGAATTATTTAAAAAATGGTTTAGTGAAGAAGAAAAATTATCAAAATTAAGTGTTCCTACAGCAGTTTGTTTGTCTACAATTGGTTTAGATGGATTTCCAAATTCACGATTTGTTTCTCTTAAAGAAATAGTGAAGGACAGTTTTATCATAACTACTCCACTTGATTCTAGGAAAGGAGCAGAAATAGAAAATAATAATAAAGTTGCTCTGACTTTTTGGTGGACAGAAACTCAAAGACAAATTAGAATACAAGGAATTGCAACCAAAATAGATAAAGAATTAGCTCAAAAATATTTTGAAGAACGAAATTTAGAATCTCAAATTGTGTCTTTAATTTGCCAACAGGGAAAAGAAATTGATGACATTAAGATTCTTGAAAAAGAAATTATTCAAATGAGTTTAACAAACCCCAAAATTGAAATGCCAAAAAACTGGGGTGGTTATTCCATTGAACCAATCAGAATAGAGTTTATGGAATTTAGAAAGACACGTTTTCATGATAGAAAACTTTATGAAATGGAAAATAATAAGTGGACTTTAAAACAACTTCAACCTTAAAAAAATAAAAATGAAACTATTCGGATTTGAATTTAGCAATACATCAAAAAAACAAGAATCTAGCAAAAAAGAGAATCAAAAAGTCCCTTTTGAGCAAAAAGGAGGAAAGTTTCCAGTCATTACAGAAGCAGATAAAGAATGGGTAGAAGAAAATTTTAACTGGTTGATGGGAGCTTGTGGATTGCCCAAAGAAGGAAGTAAAAATATTCTGTTTTCTAAAGAATTTTTTCCTGAGTCATTTAGTTCTGAAAGTCTTGAGATTCCAAACCTAATTGCAGACTTCTCTGATTTGTTAAATTTAGAGGTTGCAATAATTGACTTTGAGCTACAGAAAGATATTACAGATATTTATGGAATGCCTTATGCCCACGACGATATGGGTAGCTCTCAAATTGAAATCACAGAAAATGGATATATACTTCATATCCCAAATGAGATTGTCAAGCGTCCTAATCAACTTCTTTTTAGTGTTTTAAAAGGATTTATAAAAATTCGTTTGCTAGAAAGTCATTTGAGTTATGATACAGGACATGAAGATTATGATGATTTGTTTATTCATTTGGTAGGAATTTATTTTGGGTTTGGAGTTATTTTTCTTCAAAATCTCATTGGAGGAGGATATTCAACAGATGGAATATGGGAAACAAAATGGAGCTACACTTCAATAATGCCAAAGGAAGTAATGACCTACTCGTTGGCTCTTTACTGTGGTTTGATAGAGGAAGAAAATTTTGAGTGGAAAGAAAATCTACATCCATCTATCAAGTTGCAATTTGAAAAAGCAATGGAGTTTTTGGCAAAATATCCTTCTTCTTTGTTCAATCCAACAGAGCTAAAAGCGATGCGTTTGATTGAAAAATCGTATCAAGAGTACGAAAAAAATAAATTTGAATTTTCTATTTCGATTTCAAAGGAATCTCTAACACTAACTAATGATTCGATTACACAAATAGACATTTATAATAATATTGGTTATTTTCAGCTGAGAAATGGGAATTTACAAGAGAGTATATCTAGTTTTGAGAAAGCTCTTGAAATAGAGCCCACCTTTGGAGTAGCGAGTGATAATTTGGCGTATGTTTATGTTAAATTGGGGCAGTTGGAAAAAGCAAAGCATTATCTTGAAGAAGCCATAGCAACAGAAAATAATGAGTTAGCTTATCATTATAGAAATGTAGCTTTGTATTATGCTGCAAAAGGAAAAAACGAAGAAGCAGAAGAGTATTTTGATATGGCTTTTAGAGAAGCAGAGTTGCCAGTAGATTTATTAGAGTTCGATTATGCTCTTTTTCTATTTAATCAAAATAAAGAAGAAGAAGCAATGAACTATCTGAAACTAGCTATTGAGAAAAATGAGCCAGAAGCTATAAATAAAATGAAAGACCTTAATAATCTTTCATAAAAGAGAGTTTTAAAAGTGGAATGCAAACTCAACAAATTACCACCCAGTATGAAACAAATTTGTAGCACCTTTTAATCCACATTTATGTATTTTGTGATACATTGCTCCTATTTTCGAACGAATTGTTTTTCCATCTTCTAGCATTGCCCAAGAATCAATCACAGCTTCCATTCCGTAGGCTTCTGGTGCGAGTAAATTAGTAGTGGTAAGAAGTGGATAGGCTCTAGCGACATTCAAATGCCTTTTGAAATAAGAATGAGAAGTACAGGCAATCGAAACAGCATCACGCATTCGGTTGTCTCCATTTATAAAAAGTGCTGCGTAAGAATCCATAAGTCCGTTGTGTCCATTAAAAGCAATCAAATCAGCTTCTCCGAAAGCTTTTATTTTTGTTGAATCATTATCCAATCTTAAAATTTCTTTCTTTTCTCCTGCTAAAGAAGCAAAATAATCTGTCAAACATTCGTGCATTTTGTCGCCACGATAAGCATCTGCCACTAAAAAAACAGTAGCTCCATTTGGATATTTTTTCTTAAAAACAACACGTTCCAAAACTATCGAATCTACATCTAATTGACTACTCAAAAGTGTCCATTCTTTCAATCGTTTGAAATGCGTTTTGATGCCATAACCTGCTCCCCAATACAAATTTGTCCTCAAATTTTGTCCATCTCCCAATGATTTATTGACAGGAACAATTGCTTGATTTTCATTATCACAAAGAGGAACAAAAATATGTACAAACAAAGGTTCATTATTTTTCACTTTTTCAGCAAGTACATTTTTAATGCTATCTCTACTTAATTCTACATAAGGAGGTATTTTTCTTGTATCTACTTTTGGAAAATCATCAGCAGATAACTCCGTAGAGTCAATTTCACTTTGAACAACCTTTAAAGAATCATTTGCATCATTTTTAGTCTCACTATTTTGTGCATTGCAGGAAGTGAATGTTAGTAGGAATGCTATGAAGTAGAGGGAAATGTTTTTTTGCATAATTGATTTTTCTTTTTTGCTAGAAATTTTCTTCAACTGAATTTGTGGGACAGTGTCCCACAAATTGGGTATTTATCGTAAAGTAATCTCATATAAGTTAGATTAGTTCTGTTAAAACCACTTCCATAACGCAGAGAAAGCTCTTTAGAAAGGTTTTCTAATAGCATTTTGCCATACTCTGCTTTCAAGTTTCCTTCTTGCTCAAACTCAATAATGTACTTTCCAATTTCCCAATAGGCTTCTAACATTTGGGTATTTATGGCAGAAGTAGCTTTTTTCTTTGAATTTTGATAAGCATCTCCAATATTTTCAATCAGTTTTTGATAATTGGTGTCTTTGTTGGGTGGTTGCATTGATTTTTGGGTTTTGCTATTTATGTTTTGTAGTCAGTTTATCTATTAGGCTTTTCTAATTTTACAGATATTTTCTTTCTATCAAAACTATTATAACTTTCTACGCTAGTATCTGTAAAAAAATCCTTTTCAGTTTTTAATTTTGAAATTGATAGATGAGCAGTTTCTTTATCTATTTCTACCATATAAAATTGTTCTTCTCGTATATAAATAGTATCTCTGACAATCCAATTTTTTACTTCCAAAAGATTATAAAGTATTGAATTAGAAACTTTAAATTTAGTAGAATTTATTTTTTGAGGCTGAATTCTCCAAACATCTCCTCCATCTCCACTTAAATCCCAAAGAATAAAACTAGAAATAGGTTTACATCTTTTTTTAGAAAAATTGATGATATGTACTGCCTGTTTATAATCATAGACATCAGAAAAAGCAACTGAAAAAATCGCATCATTTTCGTAAAACTTTGCAATAGGTTTTATATAACGAATCTGCTCAAAATTACTTTTATCTTCAAAAAGAGTATAAAGCCAATTAAATTTTTCTCTATCTAAATAATAATGGTATGGAAAGTTACCTTCTAAGTATTTCTCTAAACTATCAGGTTTCAATGAAAATTCTTTTGAAGGTAAATTTTGCATTTCCTCAAAAAACAGACAAGAGTCTGAACTATAAACCATTTTTGGAATATCTTTGCTTTTAAAATAAGCTGTATCTCCTTGATTAGAATTAGAAGAACCATAATTTATTCCTGCATAATCAGTTTGCAAAGGTGGATAATAAATTTTTATAGAATCCTTTTTTGTAGAATCATCTTTGATAATTAAATAATCATCAGTTGCGTCATCACTAAATTCTGCTAAATTCTTTTCAGACTTTTCAGAGCAAGATGAAAATATTATTAAAAATAGTAAAATGTATTTATTCATTGTTTTATGAAATTTAAAAAACCAATTTAATCACATCTTCAAGTGTTTTGGCAATCTTTACTTCTATATCAAATTTCTTCAAATCCAATCCTTTTATATTGTATTTTGAAACTACAATCTGACGAAAACCTAGCTTTGCAGCTTCCGAAATACGTTGTTCTATGCGTTGAACGGCTCTAATTTCTCCTCCCAAACCTACTTCGGCAGCAAAACAAATATCTGAACTAACAGGCGAGTTTTCCAACGAAGAAATAAGCGACGTACAGACAGCCAAATCAATAGAAGGGTCTTCAATCTTAAAACCACCAGCAATATTCAAGAAAACATCTTGCGTTCCGAGCCTAAAACCTCCACGTTTTTCCAAAACAGCCAAAAGCATATTCAAACGTTTGGCATCAAAACCTGTACTGCTTCGTTGTGGCGTTCCATAAGCTGCAATACTGACTAGCGACTGCACTTCTATCAAAAGAGGACGATTTCCCTCCATTGTCGTACCGATAGTAATTCCTCCAATAACTTCATCTCGTTGCGACATCAAAATCTCTGATGGATTGCTCACTTCACGAAGTCCTGTTGAGCGCATTTCATAAATTCCAAGTTCGGAAGTAGAACCAAAACGGTTTTTGATAGTACGCAAAATACGATACGACATGTGTCTATCGCCTTCAAATTGCAAAACGGTATCCACCATATGTTCCAAAACTTTAGGTCCTGCAAGTGAACCTTCTTTTGTGATATGTCCGATAAGAAATACAGGCGTTCCTGTTTCCTTTGCAAAACGCAAAAGTTCGGCTGCACATTCACGCACCTGCGAAACACTACCAGCCGAAGATTCAATATGTGCTGTATGAAGTGTTTGAATAGAATCAATAATCAAAACATCAGGTTTTGATTGTTCTATCTGAATAAAAATATTTTGTGTATTGGTTTCATTCAGAACTAAGCAGTTTTCAGAATAGGCTTCCAAACGCTCTGCACGTAGTTTTATTTGTTGTTCGCTTTCCTCTCCCGAAACGTATAAAACAGTATGGTCTTTCAAAGCCAAAGCAACTTGTAACATCAAAGTAGATTTTCCAATCCCTGGTTCTCCACCAATCAAAACTAAAGAACCTTGAACTAATCCACTTCCCAAAACTCGGTTGAGTTCTCCGTCGTGAGTTGAGATTCTAGCAAAGTCTGCTTGTTCTATTTCAGCTAATTTTTTGGGTTTGTTTGATTTTCTTCTTTCATTATCACTCTGCCACAATTTTTTTACATCATTTTTGTCAGCTCCTTTATCTATTACTTCTTCTACATAGGTGTTCCACTCTTCACAAGAAGAACATTTTCCCATCCATTTTGCAGATTCGTGTCCACATTCTTGACAAAAATAAGCTGTTTTTACTTTTTTCTTAGCCATATAGTTTATAATTATGAAACAAATATTTAACGAACCCAAATTATTTAATTAGAAATACGTAAAATATTTTTTGCTAATTTATTTAGAATTTATTTTTTTAATGATGTAAATTTAGCTAAAATAATTAGTTTTTGCTATATTTTTAATGAGAAATAGTAGAACTGGTGGGTTAAGGATTTATAGGATCGATAGGATTTTTAATACAGATAAAATACAAATACATTAATGTTGTTGAATACAGACTTATTTTTGTGAGAGTCGTCGGTGAGACACCGATAATGGCAGGAGTTATTTTTGTATAACAATCTTCCAGACTGTTGAATATGATAAAATACTACTTTTTATGTTCAGACAAGATGTCTGAACTACTTTCTATTGTTGGTGTCCTTAACGATGATTCTTTTTTTAATAAGCCATCATTCCCAAAATACCAATAAGCATCATAATCTTACAAAAAAGACTAAGTTTTTTATAATTGCTAGTAGAAGAATTGAATTTCTTATCATTTAATAAAAAAATAAAATTTCCTACCAAAACAATCATTGTCAATTGATGCAAAAAGCGAAAAGAAGTGTTGAGTGTAAAGAAAGGAGCTACTAATAAGGAAAGAATCAGAAGAGAGGAAAGAATAATAAGCAAAGTTTTACTTTTATGCTTTCCTAAATGAATGGTAGATGTAAAGCTATGTTGAGAAATATCTCCTTCAAAATCTTCAAAATCTTTGATAATTTCTCTAAGCATAGAAAGCAAAAACGCCCAAAACGAAAAAAAATAAATAGTTATAGGAATTTCTAATAAAATTAAAGTATAATTTGTAGAGATAGAATAGTTGATAAAACTTACTAGAAGAATTGAAAAAGCTGTTAGAAATGAAACTAAAACTGGTTTTAAAATCCCTAATTGTTTGCTCTTTTTAGCATAAAAAACAAGTAAAAGACAACTGAAAAGAACAGCAAAGCCAATTTTTAGAGAGATTATGAAACTTAAAAGCAAGGCTATTCCTAAAAACAAACTACTCAAAAAATAAAAGAGGTAGAGGTTTTTTTCTGTAAATGAACTGCGAAGAGGAGAGTTAATTAAATCTATTCTTCTATCAAATATATCATTCAAAACATATCCTGCTGCTGCGCTCAAAATGGTAGCTAAAACAAGTAAATAGAAATTAGAACAAAAAATAAAATTTTTATTTTTAAATAAATTTGAAATGCAAAGTGAATTGTCTAATAAAAAAACACTTGTTAGTGTTTGAGTGAGAACAATTAAAAATAGATTGAGAGGACGAAAAGAAAGAAAAAGCTGAATTAAAAAAATAAAAAAAGCTTTCATAAATTCTTTTTTTAGATAATGATTTGAAACTTGTGAGGGAAGCAAAACTTCCCCCTCAAGGCTTTCAACCAGCTATGAAAAAGCTTAGAAATTTTCTTATACCAAGTACAAGTATATTTCTAATATCAAATGTATGATTTGATACTGATAATTGCAAACTATTTCTTAAAATTTGGTTAAAAAATTGAAATTATTTTTTGTTTTATTATCTATTTACCCAAATAAAGGCTTTCAAACTCATTTTTAGAAATTAAGGATAAACCTTTTTTGAGTAAGTTCTATTCTGTTTTATCTGCTTTTTAAAGTTTAGACAGCAACATTTTTTTGTTTTGTGTCTGTTAGGTTGATGGCAACGACACTTTTTATTTCTTCTACGTGACTCAAAATTGCTTGTTCGATGCCTGTTTTGAGGGTAATAGGAGAAATAGAACACGAACCACAAGCTCCAATCATTTCTACTTTAACTATCCCATCTTCTGTAATTTCTATTACTTTTACATCTCCTCCATCTGCTTTTAAATAAGGACGAACACTATCTAAAGCAGCTTCTACTCGGCTTTCTAAATTATTTTCTACATTCATAATTGCTTTATTTATTTTTATAATAACTTGTATTCAAAGATAATCAATTTTTTGGACTTTGCATATTTTCAAATCTGTAAAATTTGCAAAGTCTCAATAGCTAATATTACACAGTCAGAAAACAAAACTCATAACTTTAGTTATGGGAAAATACAACATGTTGTTCTCCATTTTTCTGTGATTATTTTCCCACGATTAAAATCGTGAGTTTTGTTTCTTTTAAGAAATTTTATCGCTGCATAACACTAGCTTAACAGATTGAAGCTGAAACTTTAGTTTATTGAAACAGCTTCTGTTGGATTTTGTTGTGCGTTTCTTAGAGCCACACTTTGCGCTAATTTTTGTGCAATATCTTTAAATGTTTCTGTAACGATTTGAGATTGACTATCAAGATTTTCTTGTGCTGCCAAAGGCACTCCTCCATCTCCTGCTTCACGAATTGCTTGTACTAACGGAACTTCTCCCAAAAAAGGAACATCATTGCGTTGTGCCAATACTTTTCCTCCATTTTCTCCAAAAAGATAATATTTATTTTCTGGAAGTTCGGCAGGTGTAAAGTATGCCATATTCTCAACAATTCCCAAAATAGGAACATTGATTTTAGGTTGTGTAAACATAGCAACGCCTTTTTGAGCATCTGCCAAAGCAACTTTTTGAGGCGTTGTTACGACAACTGCACCTGTTACTGGAACAGTCTGAACCAAAGTAAGATGAATATCACTCGTTCCAGGAGGAAGGTCAATAAACAAATAATCTAATTCGCCCCAATCTGCATCAGCCAAAAACTGACGAAAAGCAGAACTTGCCATAGGACCACGCCAAACAATAGCATCATCAGGAGGAGCAAGAAAACCGATAGAGAGAAGTTTTACACCATGTTTTTCGAAAGGCAAGATAATATAACGCTCTCCTTCCTGACGAACCCCTGGACGTGCCGATTCGCAATCAAACATTGTAGGAATAGAAGGCCCAAAAATATCAGCATCTATCAAACCTACTTTTGCACCAGTTTGAGCAAGAGCAACAGCTAAATTTGAAGCTACCGTAGATTTGCCTACGCCACCCTTTCCAGAAGCAACAGCAATAATGTTTTTTACCTCTGGTAGTATTTTTCCTGTTCGGATACTGGTAACATTCGAAGTCATTTCTATCTGACAACGAACGCTTTCGTCATATTTTTGATGAATTGCTTTCTCACAGTTGTTACGAATAAGTTCTTTTAGAGGACAAGCAGGAGTAGTCAAGACAACTGTAAAGTGTACAGTCGTTTTATTAGGTTCTTGTTCTATTGATATATTTTTTATCATTCCTAAGGTAACCAAATCTTTTTTCAAATCTGGATCATCTACCGTAGAAAGAGCTTCCAAAATTCCTTCTTTTGTAATTTGTATAGACATTATATATTTTTTGTAAATCTTTTTTTTATGCTGTTAAATGAGTAATTGCAAAAGTACGAAATAGGAAAGTAAATTCCTTATTTCATTAAACCTTATCACGGTTTGTGATTAAGGTAGTTCAGACATCTTATCTGAACATAAAAAGTAGTATTTTATCCTATCCAACAGTTTGAAAGACTGTTATACAAAAATAACCGTAATAACCTTTATTTTGTTCTCTCTAAAAAGACTGTTTATATATAAAGTTTTACAATAAATAAAAATCCTAAGGGTCTTCGAAGACCTTTAGGATTTGGTATTTTAGAGTAGATTAAAAGTAGTTGATTTTAATCATTATTACAAACAAAATTCAAAATCAAATAGCCACCACGATACGCTGTGAAAGATGCTGACCTTGCAGAGTTCCTGACTTCCATTTTGGAAAAGTATTTAAGACTTTTCTAGCCTCTTGCTCACAGCCTTGGGCTTCTATATTTGTAATTTTTCCATTACTATTTACTACAAAAGCGACATATTTTGTTTCTTTTGCTAAATTTGAATTGAGTTTGCACGAGTTTTCTTTATTCATTTCAGTTTTCAAAACTTGCGCCACTTGCTCTAAAGAAGCATTTTCTGGACTTGCATTTTCCTCTAAAACTGTCGTTGTGATAGCCGTTCCATTTTTTGGAGTAGGTAATTCTAATTTTTCTGTAAGAGAAGCTGTCAGTCTTTCGGCAGTTTCTAAATCTTTATTTGTGATAGAATAAGCTAAATCTGTTTTGTTTTGAGTTTCTTCTATTGAATCTGCTATAAACGCTGATTTTTCATTTACTTTTTGAGCCATCCAAATTCCTGCTCCAATCACAAAAAGCAAACAAATTGAAGCTGCAATAGAGAAAACAGGATTAGAAAAAGACATAAAAACTGTTTTAGTCTTCTCATTTTTTGATTTGTTATTTTCTGCTTCCTTCAAAAGCGCATCAAAATCTTGATAAGATTTGATTTTCTCTGAAGAAATAGGCTTCTGGTTGAAATTTATATCTTGATTTTTCATAGTTTTTTATTTTAACCGTCGTTGAGGTTCAAATGCAACCGTCAACAAGGATTTGTCATTAACTGGTAACTGTTTACTGATAATTGGAAACTGATTCTTTTATTTTTTCTATAATTCTATACGTTCTCATTTTGGCTGCACTTTCTGTTGTTTCTAAGATAAAAGCAATTTCTTTGAATGATTTATCTTCAAAAAAGCGAAGCTCTATCATTTGCATATCTTTTGGTTTGAGTTTTTCTAATATTTTTTTTAATTGGTCTATTCGTTCTTGTTGTCTTTCATCAGCTAATTCTTCTGAAAAGTTAGTTAATTTTTTTGCTGTTTCTTCTTCCAAAGAATAAACAGGCATTTTTTTTTGTTTTCTATAATATTTTAAAAATTCATTGGAGGCAATACGATACAACCACGCCGAAAACGGAACTCCTTTATATTCAAATTTCTGAATATTTTGTAGTGCTTTTATGAAGGTTTGTGAAGTCAAATCGGCTGCTAAAGCTTCATCATTTGCTTTTCTGTATAAAAAACGAAAGATAGCTTCATAATTTGCTTCATAAAGAAATCTAAAATTTTTAGAATCTTTTTGAGCAGCTAAGATGTGTTCTTCCTCACTTATTTGTTGATGTGAAATATTTAGTTGTGATTGTTCCAAATGAAAGTTAAATGATTTTTCTCTGAAAAGAAATGATATAAAAGTTAAAAGTAGTCTTTTTAGAGTTCTATAAGCTACTTTAGTTACTCTATTATTTACTCTTTACAAATAAAACCGTATTTTAGTCAAAAAGTAACAAATTTTTTTGAATTTCTGCATTTAAATACCACTACTCTTTTATTTATAATGAAAAATTATAGTTTTGTTTTTTCTTGTCTCTGTATTTTTTTATTTTTTTTCTCACAAACATTTGCTCAAAATGAGGATAGTTTGAAGAGTGAAAGTATTTCTACACCTCTACACCTTGCTAAAGAAAAACTTACGGAAGCAGACCTTACCAAAACTACTTTTGCAGAAGAAACACGTCTTGTTTCGGTAAGTCGTTCGGCAAAAGAACTTAAAGATATTCCTTCTACTGTTTATGTAGTTACGAAGGAGGAAATTTTGGAAAATGGATATATTACACTTGTCGATGTAATGAAGACCGTACCTTGGATAAAAGTCTCACAACCAGGGTCTGGAGTTTTGGGAGAGATGTTTTTTATGCGTGGACAGATAGGGAATGAATACACAAAGATTTTGATTAATAATGTTCCTATTCAGCCTGCTGTAAATGGTGCGCTTGCCATAGGAACGCAACTTCCGATAGCACAAGCCGAGCGAATAGAAATTGTTTATGGTCCTGCTTCGGCAGTTTATGGTGGTGATGCTGTAGCTGGTGTAATCAATATTATTACCCAAACATCTGAAAAATCGGCATATGCACAAGCTAATGCTTACTTTGGTGCAAATGATTATAGACATTTAGATTTTTTAGCTGGAGGAAAAGCAGGACGAGATAAAAATGTTTTGCAATACAGTATTTATGGAAACCTTACCAAAAGAGATGACTTAAATTTGGATAGAGGTTCAGATGCTTTTAATCCTTTTAATACCTTTTTAAATTCTTTTACTACTCCTAATGATTTACAGACTAGACGCTTTCTTAGAAATTTGGCTACTAATCAGCCTGATTCTTTTTTTACAATTTTGGAAAATAGAGCAGGGCTTACTTCTTATGTAGGTACTCCTTTCAAAGCAACTGTTAATCAACTGCCAGAACAAAGTTATTTAATAGGTGTAAAGTTCAATTATAGAAAGTTACAAGTTTCGGTTGATGAAATGTATAGTCGAAGACATAGTGTTTTGGGACGTACTCCTGCTTTTTTTTCGTATGCCAATCCAGAAACATACATGGCAGAAACGACTCGTCGGACACATATTTCTTATCAGACAAGTAATAAGAAATCATCATTTTTAATAAATGCTTCTTATTTATTTTATCGATTAGATGCAAACAGTTCTTTTGGTACTAATTATAATATTGGTCGTTCGTCGGGTCGTTCGTATAGATATGAAGGCTCGGATGATGTGTTTTTAGAGAGTATTTATACAAGAAAAATTAATCCAAATTTTGAACTTACAGGAGGTTTTTCAATTACACTTTCTGCAAATTTACCTGTTACGAATGATCTTGAGGAACCTTTTGATATAAATTTATACAATGATGCCTTAAATGGTAATCTTGAGCCTAACCCAATACTAGGTAATTTTGGTTATAATGGTAATAATTTCTTAAATGGAGGTGTATTTCTTCAAGCTTATTACACGAAAAACAAATGGGTAGGTGTTTTTGGAGCTAGAATAGACTCTCGTAGTAGATTTGAAGAAGATAGCACTTCTGGCAATGGAGTCTTAAATCCTAGAGCTTCTATTCTTTACAAGATAAACCCCAAGTTATCTATCAGAAGTTCTTTTGCAACAGCATTTCGTGCTCCTCCTCCTTCTATACAGTTTACTTCACTGGCATTGCCAGACATTGAAACAGACTCAGTTATTTATCAGCAAGTTCCAAATCCAAACCTTAACCCAGAAACCTCTCTCACAACAGAGTTTGGAGTGCGTTATTTTCCTACAAAAAATATTAGCTTAGATATTGTAGGTTACTTTACAGGAACAAATAGTCCAATTGTGGGGCGTTTTCGTCCTATTGATAAAGAAAGATACCCAAATGCGTCTTATCTTTCAGGAAATTCTAACGGAACAGCTCGTGTATATATAAATGATGAAGATAGCCGTTCAGCTATTTATGGAGTACAGGGAATACTAAAAGTAAAAAACATCATTGAGCGTATTCATTTAGACACAGATGTATTTTTTAGTTTCACACAAGGAACTGAAGTTTTGCCTGATGATGGGGGAACAATAAATGATTATCGTATGCAGCCTGATTTTATGGGGCAATGGCGAATTTCTTTGCGTCCTTCTCCAAAGTGGTATATTAATTTTCAACATGTAATAATGAGTAGTTGGTATAGAAGAAATACTTTCAATATAGAACAGTATGAAGAAGACAGGTCTCAAACTGATGGGTATTATACATTAGATATGCTTGTTCGTCATTATTTCAATAAAAATGTAAGTGCCTACTTTAGAATAAATAATGTCTTTGATGCAGAATATGGAGGTATAGATGCCACAGGATTAGATGTAGATGCGACTTTTAACCCACAGTTACAGAGAAATATACAAGCAGGAGTTAGTTTTAGAATTAATTAATTTTTAAAATTTCTTTCTTGATTGAGTTTTTCATTTCACTAGGAATGACTTTCAAAATCTCATTTTCCAAAGAGAGTAGTAATTTTTCTTTGATAAAATGACGATAAGTTACCAAACTAATTTCACGAACAGGTGCAGGATTTTTGAAATGACGAATATTTTGCATCTGTTTTTCAGTCATGTCGGCTAAGGCAAGACTAGGAATAATTGTAATTCCATTATTTATCTCTACAATTTTTCTGAGTGTTTCGATACTTGCTGCTGCAAAGTCTAACTGATGAACTTCTTTTTCTTTGCTCTTTAGCTCACACAAATTAATGACTTGTGAGCGCAAACAATGCCCCTCTTCCAAAAGCCACAATCTATTTATGTCAATATCTTCTGCCAAAAGATATTTTTTATTCATAAACTTCTCTTCTTTAGAAGCATAAATAACAAACTGCTCATAAAAAAGAGGTTTTTCTACTAGCATGTTATTTTCTAAAGGCGTTGCCAAAATCCCTACATCAATTTCATTTCGTTCTAATCGTTTTATGATTTCTTCTGTTGTGAGTTCGCTAATCTGAACTTTTACGAATGGGTAATTTTTGAGATAAGAAGGTAAAAATAAAGGCAACAGGTAAGGTGCAAGGGTTGGTATAATTCCAATTCGGAACTCTCCACTTATTTTGTCTTGTTCTTCGCTTACTAATTCTTTTATTTTTTTTGCCTCCTGTACTGTTATTTTGGCTTGTAAAATAATTTTCTTTCCTATTTCTGTCGGAACAACAGGTTGTTTGCTTCTATCAAAAATCTTAACGTCTAGTTCCTCTTCTAGCTTTTTTATCATCATACTTAGCGTTGCTTGTGTAACGAAACAGGCTTCGGCAGCTTTTACAAAATGACGGTATTTGTCAATAGCAATGATGTATTCTAGTTGTTGAAAGTTCATAGACGAATTTTTGATATGAAAAAGACAATTTAGTTCTTAAAAATCAAGAGCATTTATTTCTAACTGCTTTTTTTGTATTTTTGTTAAGTTACTATTTCTATAAATAAGACAGCATAAAATATCATGCAAAAATTACCAATCGGAATACAGAGTTTTGAAAAAATACGTACAGAAAATTATCTGTATGTAGATAAAACAGAACATATTTACAGCTTATTAGATAGTGCAGGATATTATTTTTTCTCTCGCCCTCGCCGTTTTGGTAAATCTTTATTAATCAGTACGTTGAAAGAGATTTTTTTAGGCAAAAAAGAACTTTTTAAAGGACTTTTTATAGAAGATAAAATTGAATGGAATAAATATCCAGTTCTTCATTTCAATTGGACAGAAATAGATTACAAAACCTTAGGATTAGAAAAAACCATTGAAGAAAATTTATTTTATCAAGCTAGTTTGTATGAAATTAAGTTAGAATCAAAAACTATACACTCACAGTTACAAGAGTTAGTTAGAAAATTACATAAAAAATACAATCAACAAGTTGTTTTATTAATTGATGAATATGACAAACCAATTATAGATTTTTTGAGTGATGAGCAAATTCATATTGCAGAAGAGAATAGAGAAATAATGAAAAATTTTTATTCTCCTATCAAGAGTTTGGATAACGAATTACGTTTTTTCTTTCTGACAGGGGTTTCAAGATTTACAAAAGTATCTGTTTTTTCTGATTTGAATCATTTAAAAGATATTACACTTACTCGTTTGGGGTATAGTTTGGTAGGATATACCGAACCAGAAGTGCATACTTATTTTGACAATTACATTACTAAAATAGCAAAAGAAAAAGAGATTACTGAAGAGGAATTAAAACAAGAAATTAGAAGTTGGTATAATGGTTATAGTTTTGGTGGAGAGAGATTGTATAATCCTTTTTCAGTTTTGAATTTTATAGATGATAGAGAGTTTAATAATTATTGGTTTGCGACAGGAACGCCTACTTTTTTGGTAAAACTAATGCAAAAAGGAAATTATTATGATATGGATAATCAAATAATGGACTTACAGACGTTGGGAAGTTTTGACATCGCAGAAATGCAACCAATTACAATTTTATTTCAAACGGGTTATCTGACTTTGATAGAGAAATTAGATATGAATGTTTATCGTTTGGGTTATCCCAACAAAGAAGTCAAAAACTCAATGCTTAATATGCTTTTGAGTACTTATACCTATCAACAAAAAGGATATTCTGTTCCATTGGTATTTGAACTAAAACAAGCTTTTTTACATCAAGATTTTGAAAAATTATTTATTCATTTTACTACCCTTTTTGCTAAAATCCCCCTTACTCCATTGACAAAACTTTAATTTTTTGATCAAATTTAGTTTCACTAGTCATTGGATTATTGAGTATTTTTTTAATTTCTATTAATCCATATCTGAAAAAAGAGTATTCATTATATCCATTTGAACAGACTCTTATTTTTGTTTTTTTATGTTTCCATTCTCCTACTTTGTAACACCAAACAAAGGCAATGGAACACAAAGCAATTAATTTAGCTATTTTATTTGGTTCTGTTAATTTTGTATTTTCTAAGTTAAAACCTTGTGATTTTAGTGCTTTAAACAACGTTTCGATTTCCCAACGTTGTTTATAAATTTCAAAAATATTATCCAATAAAACAGGTGATGCTAAATAAATATATCCTTTTTGTGTTCGACTTACAGATAAATATACCTCTGCTTCATTGACTACAAATGTTCCATCTAGTTGATAGGTTTCTGAAATCGAAAGCCCTCTACACCATGCTACAATAGACTTTGTTTTCCCTTTTCTAGTAGCTTTAAAGTTAGATTTTATACGCATTACAAAATCAAATTTTTTTGTAGCTAAATAGAAAAACCATTTTTTACCTATAAACTCTCTATCTGCTACAAGAGCAGTAATAGATAAATTAGGAAATTGATTTAAGAAATCTTCTATCAAATCAATTCGTTGTTGAGTAGCTGAATTTCCTGTCCTCGAAAGTACAGACCAACAAAGAGGAATAGATACCCCTTTATGAGCTGCTGAGAGAAGCAAAATATTAATATGCTCTTTTCCAACTTTCCAATTCGTTCTATCCAAACACAGTACGATATTTTCCCATTGTTCAATGCCTTCTAAGGAAATAATCAAATTAGTAATTGCTTGAAAATCAAGCTCATAATAATTTAAAAAGCGTTCTATACGACGTAAAGAAGAACTGTATTCTACATTCCTTTCAAACGCAGTTGCAATTTGAATTAAACCTCCTAGACCTACCTTTATAACAGCTATTACAAAAAGACCTATAAATTGAACTCGGGCTAAATGAAACCCTTTTAAATGAGAAGATAAAACACTAACTAATTTTGTAACTTTACCACTAGAAGCATACTTTGCTTTCGCCATAATTGAGAAAAATTTTGTGAGAAACTCAATTATGGCTTTTTTTTATCTAAATTTAAAATCTTTTGTCAGAGGACTGAGAAAATCCCCTATCAAATTTTTGAGCAGTACAAAGAAAGTTATTATCATACCGTAATTTTCCTCACTTTTGAGCTTTTGGGTTTTTATATAGATGCCGAAGTAAATACATCAAGAGGAAGAATTGATGCCGTCGTAAAGTCAAAAGAAGCGATTTTTATTTTTGAATTTAAAGTAAATGAAACACCACAAAAAGCAATAGAACAAATCAAAGAAAAAAAATATGCTGATAAATATTTGACTGAAAAAGAAAATGGCAAAACTATTTTCCTGCTGGGAGTGAATTTTAAGAATAAAACAGAAGTGGAGTATTTGGTGGAGGAAATTTAAATAACAGAATTAAAAAATATGGGGCAAACATTAGAATTATACGTAAAAGATGAAAGTATTGAAAGTCCATTCTTATCAAGAAGTTTTAAAGACGAAATAATATATCCTTCTCATTTTGAATTTGAAGGTTTTTTAGATGATGAAGAATTAGATTTAATTCGTCCATCTCACGAAAGCGAAATATTTTTTGATAAGAAAAGAGAAGTAAGCAAGGAAGAGCAAAAACAAATTTCATCTAAAATATCAGATATTGCTTTTAATAAAAGGGGTACTTTAGAAGACATCAACAAAATATCTGATTCTTTCTCTTTTATTCAAAAGGACACGCCAAAAAAAGAAATAAACCCACAAACCTTCAAAAATATTCTCTTAAAAATTGAGAATTATATGAAGGAAAATGCAGAAATATTGCCCCAAGTTCATTTTGTTTTTGAAAATGAAAATTGCAATGAAAACTCTGAAATAAGATATATTTCAATAACAGATAAGAATGGAGATAACGCAGAAGCAAATATTGATGGAGATTTATTTCATTACATAGATTTTGAAAATATAGTAACTGATAGTCCATTAGGCAAAATAGATTATGAAGAGATTCGTAATAAAATAAATATAAAAACTTACGGTGAAGATTATGGAAAAGTAAACTTCTTTATAGATATAAAACCAATAATCTTTATAGATGGAAAGAAGTATTTTACAAAGACAATTTCAAAAGCAGAACAATTTAGAGAAGAGTTTCAGCGATGTTATGATTTTTTGAATAAAGCAATAGAATTAGATAAGAAAATTCTGTGGGAAGTTTGGTAAACCCTTAATAATTCCTCTTCAAACGAATCCAAATATCCGTATTTCTACCTTTATTATCAGTACAAGAGATTTTAGTTTTACCACTTTTATCTTGATTATCTGTAAACTCAAAAGGACTAAAGAAAACTCGTTCATTGGGCTTACTTTCTTTAAAAAATTTATCATTGATATACCAAAAAACACTACTAATATCAGAAGCCGTTCTGCATTCTAATAAAAGCTGTGTCGAATCATCATCTAAAATATATTCTCTATTTTCAAAAAGGGAAGTAATTTGAGGCGAATTTTTATCTTTAAAAATATGTGTACAGTTTGGATTGTGTGGTGGAACGCTTCTAATAGGTAAATTTCTATTTAGATAATAAGAAGTGAGTTCTGGTTTTATGTTTGGAAAATACTCGGTTTTGTATTGTGTGTTATCTTTTGGAAGACAAAAAGAACAATAAGTTATTTCTTCATTTTCATCAGTTTTATTTACAAAATTACTCACAAAAACCTTTTTCAAATGCTGACATTCATCACTTTGAGAAATCGTCGGAATATAAAAATCATTCAAAACACTCTCACAAAAATCAGCAGGAACTTTTCCAGTTTCACTACAAACTTTTCGCTCTTTTAAAGTTTTGGGTTGCTTTATTGCTTCATCTGTCGCTGCATAATCCACACTTCCAAAAAGCTGAAATAAAAGTGGTGTTGCTACCTGCGCTCCTGTCAGATATTCCGAACTCTGTCCATCAAAATTTCCCACCCAAACACCAATTGTATAATGTGCATTGTAGCCAATACTCCACGCATCTCTACGACCATAAGAAGTGCCTGTTTTCCAAGAAATTTTAGGTACATTCTTACTATTTTGATAATCAGAAGGAAAATCTGGACGTTCTACTTTTGTCAGAATATCTGAAATCATGTAAGCAGACTCTTCTGAAAGAAGTTGAAATGAAAAATTATCTTCTGCAATCGAATGACTAGAATTATTATTATTATTTGTAATCGTATTTTTCTTTAAATAATGAGGTTTTTCAAAAACTCCTTTTGTAGAATAAGCCGAAAAAAGTCCGACCATTTCCTCCAAAGAAACTCCACAACCACCCAAAGCCAACGAAAGACCTAGTTTGTGTCTGTCGGCTTCAATCTGACTAAAACCAGCATCCGAAAGCTTCGAAACCATCTTGAAAACGCTCAATTCTTTCAAAGTATTTACAGCAGGAACATTTAAAGAATATGCCAACGCAACTTCTACACTTACTTCTCCATTAAAATTCTTATCAAAATTTTCAGGTGTATAGCCATCATAATCAATCGGAACGTCAAGCAACTTTCGTTTTGGTGTCAAAAACCCTTCATCGAATGCCATTCCATAAATAAGTGGTTTTAATGTACTCCCAGGTGAACGATACGCTTGAATGCCATCCACTTGTCCACTATGCAAAGAATCATAAAAATCTTGTGAACCGATATAAGCACGAATTTCTTTTGTCTGGTTATCGACAACCAATATAGCCGAGTTATAAATGCCTAATTTACCTAATCTACGAGTGTAATTTTGAGTAATTTGTTCTACTTTTTGCTGAATTGTTCGGTCTAAAGTAGTTTCTAAAATATTTTGATTTGGATATTTTGAGTGTAGAAAAAAAGAGAAATGAGGAGCTTCTCGGTTCATTTTTCTAAAATTAATATCTAAAGGTTCTTCTAAAGCATCGTTTATATTTTCAGTTTTGAATAAATTATCGTTCTTAAAGCGCTTTAGCCACTTGTTTCGTTCTTTGATAATTTTTTGAACTGTAATCCAATAATCTTTATCCGAATTGGTAGAAAATCCTAGTGTTGTCGGACGATTTGGAACAATAGTAAGAGCCGTAATTTGTGCCAAGCTCAATTTTTCAGGTTCTTGACCAAAATAGAGAAGAGAAGCTGATTTTACGCCTTCGATATTTCCACCATACGGAATGAGATTGAGATAAAGCTGTAAAATTTCATCTTTTGAGTAATTTAATTCTAGCTGAAAAGCTCTAAATGTTTCTATGAATTTATTAAAATAGGTTCTTGATTTTGGATTCAGTAATCGCACAACTTGCATCGTAATTGTTGAAGCTCCAGAAGTTCGTCTTCCTGTCCAAATATTCTTGGCTGCTGCACGACCAACAGAAAATGGATTTACGCCAAAATGATAATAAAACCAACGGTCTTCTTTGTATAAAATAGTTTCTTTTAAGGTGGGACTAATTTCATCTAATTCAGTTTGAAAACGCCATTTGTCGTCTTTACTCAAAAAACCATATACTATTTTGCCTTTTCTATCCAAAATAAGTTGAGAATAAGAAATATCTAACTCAAAAGGAAAAAAATAATTGCATATGAAAAATAGAATTACAGTTGATGTTAATCCTATTATACTTATTTTGAGAATGAATTTTAAGAGTTTTTTTATCATTTTATTAAATTACGATTAACTATTGTCAGAGTTATTTTGGATTATCAAAAAACTACTTACAAAGTTTCTGCAAAAAATACTCGTCCATTTTTCGGTTGCACTACTGATTTGATTTTTAGAACTTTGAATCAATTAAAACTACAAAACTTTTTTGTCTTCTATCTTATACTTCTAGACATTTTTACTAAATAGGTCAGCCCCAAATGGCAGACCGTCTATTAAAATTAAATATATTACTACAAACGGTCTGCTCTACGAGGCTGACCTACACAAAAATAAAAAATCAATAGTTTTTGTTTAGTAGTGTATTTCTATCTTTAAAAAAATGAAAATTACAGATTCAAAACAAATAGCAACCTATTACAAAGCCTTAGTAGAGAAAAATGAAAATTTTGTAGGGATTTTCTTCGTAGGCGTGAAAACAACTTCTATTTTTTGTATTGCCAATTGCCGAGCTAGAAAACCAAAGTTAGAAAACGTAACGTTTTATACCACTTTTAAAGAAGCACTAAGCGAAGGTTTTCGTCCTTGTAAAATCTGTAAGCCTACTCAAAATGCTAATCAAGCTCCTAAAGAAGTAGAAAAAGCCATTGAGCTTGTAAAACAAAATCCTAAAGAAAAAATCTCTGATTATCGTTTGAAAGAAAATGATGTTAGTGCAAAAGTAGTTCGTAATTGGTTCAAAAAAAATTATGGAATGACTTTTCACGCCTATCAGCGTATGTATAGAATAAATACGGCTTTTCAAGAATTACAAAGTGGCAAACAAACTACCGAAACAGCTTTTGAAATTGGCTATGAGTCGTTAAGTGGTTTTGGTTATACCTTCAAAAAAATTATGGGAAATTCTCCGAAAAATAGTAAAACTGATACAGAAAAGACTACTGTTTTGATAAGCAGACTGACAACACCCTTGGGAGCAATGTTTGTTTGTGCAACAGAAAACGGAATTTGTTTATTAGAGTTTGCAGACCGAAAAATGCTAGAAACCGAATTTGCAGATATTCAAAAACGACTAAATGCTGTTATTTTGACAGGAGAAAATAAACATATTCTTCAAGCAAAAAAAGAACTGGAAGAATATTTTGAAGGTAAACGAACTGTTTTTGAAGTGAATTTAGAACCCATCGGTACAGAATTTCAAAAAATGGTTTGGGAAGGTTTGCATCAGATTGAATACGGAAAAACTCGCTCTTATCAAGAACAATCTGAACATTTAGGAAATCCGAAGGCAATTCGTGCTGTCGCTTCAGCAAATGGAATGAATAAAATATCGGTTATTATCCCTTGTCATAGAGTTATTGGAAAAGATGGAAAACTGACAGGTTATGGAGGAGGATTAGAGCGCAAAAAATGGCTTTTGATGCACGAAGATAAATATAATCCAAACAAAGAGGAGAGCAAAAATGAACTGCGTTTGTTTTGAAAATGCGTTATATGAAAGTTGTTAAAAATTTTTTATAAATTGTTTTCTGTTCATTAATATTTTACTTTTAGACATAATCTATTAAAATGATAAAAAAAATGCTCAAATACATTCTACTAATTACTCCGTTGTTTTTGATAAGTTGCGTCAAATCAAATCAATCTACTCAAGTTGAAGGTAATACCAACCTCTCAGAAATAGTTGATAATGCTGCAAAGGATATGATTAAACAACCACTTATCAATTCTACTTCTATCGCAATTTATTATAATGGAAATGAACACATCGGACACTATGGAGAGTTAGAAAAAGAAAAAGATAATAAGCCTAACAATACAACATTTTATGAAATTGGCTCTCTTAGCAAAGTTATGACAGGAACACTTGTAGCTAATGCTGTTTTAGAGGAAAAAATCAATCTTGAAGATGATATTACTAAGTATTTAGATGAAGAATATCCTAATTTAACTTATGCAGACCAATCTATAAAAGTAAAAAATCTACTAACTCACACAAGTAGATTTCCTAATATGCTTCCTATTGAACTAAATCCTATATTAGACAACTTTTTAGATTATGAAACTCCATCAAAGATAAATAAAGTATTAGAAAAGTATGATAAAACTAAATTTCTGAATGAATTACATTCTATTGAAATCGATTCTCAATTAGGAAAAAAATATTCATACTCAAGTGCCGCAACAGAACTAACTGCTCATATTTTAGAACAGGTCTATAAAACTGATTATGAAAAGATATTGACTAATTTTCTTTCTAAAGAAATAGGTATGATTAACACTAAAATTAATCTCAATGAAGAAGAATTAAAGAATTTGGCAGTAGGCTATCATGTTGATAATCCTAAATTTACACTTCCTATGGGGAAATTACCTTGGGGAGCAGGTGGTGGTATAAAATCTACTCTTCCTGATATGATGAACTTTATAAAATATCAGTTGAAAAATAATAAAGTTGTAGAAGAATCTCATAAAACATTATATCAAGTCGATTCAACTACTGAAATAGCTTATTTTTGGAGGGCAGATTTGTCAGATGAAAAGTTGGGGAAATATTATTTTCATCACGGAGGAGTTCCTAGGTCGCAGTGTTATATTTTTATTCTCCCAAAACATAATTTGGGTGCTTTCATAATTACCAATCAAAGTGGAACAGAAACAGCAAAAACAATGGCAACAACATTAGACAAAATATTTGATAAACTATTGAAAAAATAAATAAACTTTTCGTCATCTATCTTAAATAAAGACTATTGTGTATACCAAATAGACAATCGTATCGTATCTATGGGATTGATTTTTCTTTCCTTAAAAACATCTATCATTTTGAATAAGATTAGCCAATCACTTTCCTCTATATTCATATTTAGATGTTTTTCAAAATCAATACATTGGATTTCTTCATGCATTATATATGTATATCCAAAAGATGAATTGGGTTCATAGTTCTTTTCGTCTTCAATCTCTTTACGTAATTGCCAACAAGGGTTTTTAGGTAAACCTCTATTCTTTGCAATTGGTATTATTTGTGGGTTTGGATTTAAAAAGTCATTTGGATTGCCAAAAAGAAGAGACGTAATTTCATCTGTAAATTGAATTACAGAACTAATATCAATTAATCCTATCCACCCATAATCAGAATCAACATCTTCTTTATTGTGAAATGAACTAATTTCAACCCATCCTTGAATTGTTTTTGCCATTACGTATGTTTTTATTAGATATAAAAAAAAATAAAATTACTCAATTACATCCAAATTACTCTGTCTTTTTCTATTCAAAGTTAGTTTCAAAACATCTGGACGAGAATAATGTCCGACAGCATCAAAGTTTTGGTGTTCTTCCAATACCTTATTGAAATCTAATTCTGTAATAATTAGTTCTTCATTATTTTCATTGTCGTAAGGCGAAATAATCCATTCTCCATTTGGTGCAGCAATACAAGAACCACCATTTGCCAAAATATCAGGACAGTTTTCTAAAATAATATCCAAATGAGGTGTGTTTTTTGGAAAGTCTTCCTTTCGCATTAATCCAGAAACTGAAACAACAAAAGAACGTCCTTCTTTAGCCATAAAACGAGTAATATCTTCTGTATTGCGAATAGCTCCAGGCCAAACAGCAATATGCAAATCTTCGCCTAATCCGTACAGTGCAGTACGAGCAAGTGGCATCCAGTTTTCCCAACAATTCAATCCTCCGACTGTAAATTCTTTCAAAGAATGTACTTGCAAACCATTTCCATCTCCTGCTGCCCAGCTCAAACGTTCCTCAAAAGTAGGTTGTAGTTTTCTATGAACTGATTTTATTTCACCTTCTTTGTCGATATAAACCAACGAACAATAAATACTATGTCCACCTCTATCACTTGGGCGTTCAATAATGCCTAAATAAATAGCTATTTTATGAGTTTTGGCAAGGCGACAAATACTTTTTAAATCTCCTTTTTCAATATCGACAGCATTTTTGATATAATGAGCATTGATTTCTTTCTGGATTTGAGAGTTAAAAACAGAACCTTCCGTAATCGATAACCAAAATGGATAACCAGGTAGAAGAGATTCTCCAAAAACTACTAAATCACATTCCTTTTCTCCTGCTTTAATGATGTACTTTTCTATTTTTTCTATTGTCTTTTGCTTATTGAGCCAAACAGGAGCAATTTGAGCCATTGCTATTTTTAGTAAATTAGTTTTCATTTATAGAGTTAGATTAACTTTTTCTTATAAAATTAGCAATTTGTTAAAAAATAAAGCTATTTTTGTCATTATCCCTCCAAAAAATAGTAATAGGAAATAGCATAAATAAAAATGGATTTTATAACAATAGACTTCGAAACTGCCAATTCGTACAGAAATAGTGCGTGTGAAATAGGACTTACATTTGTCAAAGATAATCAAATTAGGGCAACAAAATCGTGGCTGATTCGTCCAAAAATCAATCGTTTTGACCCAATGAATGTTTCTATTCACGGAATTACGGCTGCTGATGTATGGGAACAACCTCGTTTTGACCAGCTTTGGGAATCGGAATTAAAAGATTTGTTAGAGAATCAGTTTTTGATAGCACACAATGCAAGTTTTGATTTTTCTGTGCTTCGAAAAACATTAGATGATTATAATTTGCCTTATCCTGATTTGTCGTATTCGTGTAGTTATTTGTTTGCCAAAAAGATTTGGACAGAGATGCCTCGTTATGATTTGAAGACCCTTTGCAATCAAAATGAAATTTATTTTCGTCATCATAGAGCAGGTTCAGATGCCGATGCAACAGCACAGTTAGCTATAAAAGGCTTTCAGAAAATGAATATTACTTGTCAAAAAACCTTTTCTGAAAAATTAGAAATTACAGTTGGAAAACTCTTTAAAGGTGGATATATTCCTTCTACAAATCACAAAAAAGCAAAGAGAAAAAGGACATATTAAAAATAAAAATAAGCTGTATGTATTCTGAAAAATTTCGTTCTACTATCTTAGAAGGTTTGTCAAAGGAACAAATTCCTCAAGAAATTTTATATCTCAATAAAGGAGCTACGAATTATTATCAAGCCTACGGACAAGGAAAAACAGTTAGTCAGACTTCGAAAGAAAGCTTTAGTCATTCTAAGTTGAATTATCTTGCTTTTGTTGAACATATCATAACTAAAACAAAACTTCAAAACCCAAGGATTAATCTTATCAGTTTGGGTTGTGGAAATGGTTTTCAAGAAAAGGAATTACTGAGAACATTAGTAAAAAGTGGATATACTGTTTCTTATTTCGGAGTGGATAATTCAGAAGCTATGCTTCAATTGGCTAAAGAAAATCTAAATGAGATTGATGTTATTCAAAACTTCATTTGTGCCGATTTTTGTTTGGAACAGGAAAAAATAAAGGAAAGTATAGAACCGTTTTTCGCATCTAAAAGTATTAATTTATCTATGTTGATGGGAAAAACGATTAGTAATTTTGAGCCAAGTAGTTTGCTTTCTGCTCTTCATAAATTACTTGTTACTTCCTATCAAAAAAATAATTTTTTGTGGTTAGAACTCTTCGGAAGACAGACAGAGAATTTATCTATTCAACATAAAAAAGTATCTTTTTCTGTTTTAGATGCGCTACAAAAGAGATATTCTGCTTATTTGGAAAATATTTTCATGCAAAAATTTTATCTCAATCCATTACAAGAATTAGGCATAAAGAACGAGAGGAAGAAAAATATGACACAAAGGTTTTTGAAGTTGCCTTTGAGTTTGAAAAAAAAGAAAGCGTCATAATCTTTGGAAAAGAATTTAATTTTATGCCTTCTCAAAAACTTTTGCTTTATCCTATTCGTAATTTTTATCTACCTACTTTTGAAAGTTTATTAGAAAAGCATTATTTTCTTATTGCAGAAAAAGAAGAGAATATGTATGCTGATGGAATTATCGAAGTGCAGTTTATGCTACAAGCAGAATAACAAAATGACTAACTTTTAGATTCAAAACAGAGTGCAATACTTTGATTGGTAGTATTTGAAATTATAATATCATCTGATTTTTTTGTATTTTTGGGTATAAAATGACTGTAAAAAGTCGCTCAAATACTACACAAATACCACCAATAAATACACTTAAAATGCTCAAAATTATTGAATGTCCTCGTGATGCGATGCAAGGCTTATCGCATTTTATAGATACAGATAGTAAAATAAATTATCTCAATTCGCTTCTTAAAGTCGGTTTTGATACGCTTGATTTTGGAAGCTTTGTTTCTGAAAAAGCAATTCCTCAAATGAGAGATACAGCTCAAGTATTAGAAGGATTAGATTTGTCTATGACTCAAACCAAATTACTGGCTGTCATTGCAGGGTATGGAGGTTTGAAACGTGCCATTGAGTTCGAACAGATAGATTATTTGGGTTTTCCTCTTTCTATTTCCGAAACTTTTCAAATTCGAAATACTAAAAAAACAATTGAAGAAGCTCTTGAGGTTGTGAGTGAAGCTCAAAACTTGTGTTTGAAAAATAATAAAACATTAGTTGTTTATCTTTCAATGGCTTTCGGAAATCCTTATAAAGAAGTATATGATGTAGAAATTGTAGATAAATTTATGAGGAAGTTAGACCAAATGGAAATCAAAATTGTACAGCTTTCTGATACAATTGGCTCTTCTACCAAAGAAAATATTATTCCTTTATTTGAATCTCTCAATAAAGAATTTCCTCATATAGAAATTGGTTCACATTTTCATTCTCCTCTTCGCACAGCAAGTGAAAAAATAGAAGCTGCTTATAAGGCTGGTTGTAGGCGTTTTGATGGCGCAATGCTTGGCTTTGGAGGTTGTCCGATGGCAAAAGATGAACTTACAGGAAACATTCCTACCGAATCTATTTTAGCTTTTGCAAATATGAACGAAATAGAAACAGGCTTAGATATGGTCAAATTTAGTGAATCATTAAATCAAGCTAAACAAGTATTTGATGAAAAAGTAATTGTTTAAGCAGAAAAATGACGTTATTTTTCAAGTAATTCTAAACAAGAAACTGTATTTTTGATTAAGTAAAAGTAAAACAGATATTATCATCTGTATAACAAAAATGAAATAAAAAACAATATAAACAGGCAGAGATGTCTGTTTTACATTAATATATTATGACCGACGTACTTATCATTGGAGGAGGACTTGCAGGACTTACGGCTGCTAAAAAATTACATGAAAGAGGACTTTCTGTTAAAATAATTGAAGCAACAGACCGAGTAGGGGGAAGAGTAAAAACAGACCTTATCAATGGTTTTCGTTTGGATAGAGGCTTTCAAGTTCTCTTGACGGCTTATCCAGAAACGCAACGAGCCTTAAATTATTCTAAACTCCAACTTCGTACTATCGATGCAGGTGCGCTTTTGCATACCGACAAGGGAGTTTTTGAGTTTGCAGACCCATTTAGAAACCCATCCAAAACGTTTTCTACACTTTCTAATCCGATAGGAACGTGGGCAGATAAATTACGTATGCTTTTGGTAAAAACAGAAATAAATGGAAAGGATTTGCATGAAATTTTCACACAGCCAGAAACTACCACTTATCAAGCTCTTAGACAAAATTATAATTTCAAAAGTTCATTGATAGAGCAATTTCTGAATCCATTTTTGGCAGGAATATTTTTAGAAAAAGATTTAGAAACCTCTAATCGAATGTTTGATTTTGTCTTTCAGATGTTTTCGAATGGAAATGGAGCAGTTCCAGCTTTGGGAATGGAAGAAATTCCTCGCCAATTAGCTAGTGTTTTGCCAAATGATGCCATTATTACTAACGAAAGAGTAGTTTCTATTAATAAAAATGTAGCTACTACGGAAAGTGGAAATGAGTTTGAGGCAAGAAGTGTTTTGATAGCGACAGAAAATAATGAATTTTCGCAGTCGTATAGAGCAAACCTAACACAAGATGCAACAACAAGAGGAACAACAAACCTGTATTTCTCAATGGATAAATCTATCGTAAAACGTCCTATTTTGTGTCTAAATTCTTTAGAAAATAGATTGGTAAATAACTTCGTTGTGATGAGTGATATTTCTTTGGACTACGCACCGATTGATAAGTCTTTACTTTCAGTTTCTATTGTTACAGACAATGAAAATAAAGATTTTACGGAAGAAGAACTCATAGAAAAAGCAAGACGAGAGCTAAGTTTTTGGTACGGAACACACGCCTACGAGTGGGATTTCTTAAAATCTTATTCTATTCCTGCTGCTCTTCCGAATCAAAACTCTGTCAAGCATACACCTTCTGTGGAAGATTTGAAAATACATGATGGCTTGTACCGTTGTGGCGATTATCTTTTGAATGGTTCTTTGAATGCTGCGATGCGTTCTGGGCGTTTGGTGGCGCAGCTTATTGGAGATGAGATTTAATGTATTTAAACCTATAAGATTTTTGAAAGTCTTATAGGTTTTGTGTTTTCAATACCTTGCTTAATTTGGAGGTTGAAGTAAATGAGATTTTTGAGTAACTTATATAGTTTTTAGATGCTTTTATAAAATCCTTTAATCATCATAACTTAACCTCATAAGTGCTTCTGTTGCATCAGCATCTCCTTGTTGAGCAGCTTTCCTATACCATTTTATAGCTTCTTTATAATCTTTTTTTACTCCCTGCCCATCTTCATACATCATTGCAATATTATACTGTGCATCAACATCTCCTTGTTCTGCTGCTTTGAGATACCACTCTGCTGCTTTTGTATCACTTTTTATAACACCTTTACCCTCTTCGTACATTAGCGCAAGATTATATTGTGCATCAGCATTTTCTTGTTCTGCTGCTTTGAGATACCACTCTGCTGCTTTTGTATCACTTTTTATAACGCCTTTACCTTCTTCATACATTATTGCAAGATTATATTGTGCATTGGTATTCCCTTGTTTTGCTGCCTTTAGATACCATTTTACTGCTTTTTTAAAGTCTTCTTTTACTCCTTGTCCGTGTGCGTATATATACCCAAGACTATTTTGAGCTATGGCATAATCTTGCTCAGCAGCTCTTTGATACCATTTTATAGCTTCTGTATAATCTTTTGTTATTTCTTCTCCGTATTCATATATTTCTCCAAGGCTATATTGTGCATTAGCATTTCCATTTTCAGCAGCCTTTAGATACCACTTTAGAGCTTCTTTAGAGTCTTTTTCCACTCCTTGTCCGTGTTCGTACATAAACCCAATATTATATTGAGCATCGATATCTCCCTGTTCAGCAGCTTTTCTATACCACTTTATAGCTTCTATGTAATCTTTTGTGATACCTATACCATCTGCATACAGCATTACAATATTATACTGAGCATCAACATCTCCCTGTTTGGCAGCTTTTAAATACCATTCTGCTGCTTTTGTATCATCTTTCTCGATTCCTTCTCCATCTTGATACATCATAGCAAGATTATATTGAGCATTTGCATTTCCCTGTTTGGCAGCTTTCTGAGACCATTTTATGGCTTTTGTATAATCTTTTTCAGTTCCTGTTCCATTATAATACATATTCGAAAGATTGTGTTGTGCTGCTACAAAACCTTGTTTGGCAGCTTTTTCATACCATTCTAGAGCTTTTGTATTATCTTTTTTAACTCCTCTTCCATGGGAATACATTAGGGCAAGGTTATATTGTGCATTAGCATTATTCTGTTTTGCAGCTTTATGATTCCATTTAAAGGCTTTTGGATAGTTTTTTTTAATTCCTATTCCTTTTTCATACATATAAGCAAGACCAGTTTGCGCTAATATATAGTCCTTTTGAGCAGCTTGTTTCATCAGTAAAAAAGCACTATCATACTTTTCTTTCTCGTAAAGCTGTTTTGCTTCTTGGTAAATACTCTCTGCTGTGATTTCTTTTTGAGCAAAAGTAAGAGAAGAAATAAGCAGAAAAAAGCTCAATAAGATGATTTTCATAATTAAAATTTGTTCAGTTATAATTTTCTACAACGAATAAATGAAAAGATTTTTTAATAAAAAAGCCAATCATTTTTCAATAATTGGCTTCTCAACTTTTACTAGTAGAATTTCATTAGGTTTTTAGTTATTTTCTAATGAAAAAACTCTTTCACTTTATCAAAAAATGAACGGTCTTGTTTGTCTAAGTCAGGTGCGAAATTATCAGAACCTTTCAAACGCTCCATTTCTTTTCTTTCGTCTTTAGAGAGCTTTTGAGGAATCCAAACATTTACATGAATGAGTTGGTCGCCTGTCTCGTAGGTATTATACGGACGAATACCTTTTCCACGTAATCTCAATATTTTTCCTCCTTGCGTACCTGCTTCTATTGGAACTTTTACGCTACCATCAATTGTGGGAACTTCAACAGTCGTCCCTAGAACAGCATCAGGGAAACTAATACACAAATCATAGTGTACATTTTTGCCTTCTCTTTTTAGATGTTCGTGTTCTTCTTCCTCAATAAGAATTAATAAATCACCTGCAACGCCTCCTCGTGGTGGATAGTTTCCTTTTCCTGCCATCGAGAGCTGCATTCCGTCATCAATTCCTGCTGGTAATTTGATTTCAGTTACTTCTTCTTTCATCTGAACACCTTCTCCACTACACGACTTACAAGGCGCAGTAATAATACTTCCTTGCCCATTACAAGAAGGACAAGCTGCCGTTGTTACCATTTGTCCAAGCATTGTATTGGTAACACGTCTTACCTGACCATTTCCATTACATTGCTTACAAGTTTCTTTCGAAGAAGCATCTTTTGCTCCCGAGCCATCACAGGTATCACACAGAACTTGGCGTTTTATTTTGATTTTTTTCTCTACGCCATGAGCAATTTCTTGAAGAGTAAGTTTGAGTTTTATACGAACAGAAGAACCTTTTTTCTGACGTTGTCCTCCTCTTCCTCCACCAAAAATATCATCAAAAGGAGAACCTCCTCCACCTCCAAAACCATTGCCGAATATATCTCCAAAATTAGAGAAAATATCATCAGCACTTTGGAAGCCACCACCTCCACCATTCATTCCTTGGTGTCCGAAACGGTCATATTTTGCCTTTTTTTCTGGGTTTCCTAGTGCATCATAGGCTTCGGCAGCTTCTTTAAATTTGTCTTCTGCTGCTGCATCTCCGGGGTTTTTGTCTGGATGAAATTTGATAGCTATCTTTCGATAGGCTTTTTTGATTTCTTCTGCTGATGAATTGCGTGAAACACCCAACACTTCATAATAATCTCTCTTGCTCATAACTGGTAATTAGTTTTCTATATAATTCTGTAAAGTAGTCTATTAGTAATTTCTATTGATTATTTTCCTGTTTTTTACATCAAAATTAGCTCAAGCATTAATGCTTGAGCTAATTTTGATAAGTAATGATACTACGCTCCTACAACTACTTTAGCAAAGCGAACTACTTTATCATTAAGAAAATATCCTTTTTCTACTTGATCAACTATTTTTCCTTTTAAATCATCTGAAGGAGCTGGTGTAGTTGTGATTGCCTCGTGTACATCTGTATCTAGTGGCTGACCAATAGGCGACTCCATTTCTTTAAGTCCTTGTTGTTCTAAGACAGAACGAAAACGCTTCTGTAAAATTCCGATGGCATCAAAGGCAATATCTGCTTTCGAATCTTGGTCTTCTGCTTGATTAATTGAACCTTCTGCACGTTGGAAGTCATCTAAAACAGGAATAAGTGCAGCCATCATGTTTTTATTGGCAAGTTGTTTATGCTCAATTTTTTCTTTTGCAGTACGACGACGAAAGTTTTCGAATTCAGAGTACAAACGCAAATGCTTGTCTTTCAATTCTAAAAGCTCGGCATGATAATCTGGTTCTGCTTTTACTTCTTCTGTTGAATTGTCAGTTTCTGCTGTTGTCTCTTCGTTTTTTTCTGCCGAAGTGTCCGAAGTAGTTTCTGAATTTGATTCTGTATTTAGATTTTCTTCTGTGTGATTAGTCGTAGAATCATTTTCAGAATTATTAGTAGTGTTCATAACGTTTATATTTTTGAGATAAAATGTCTTTTTTTTTATAAGTAAAATCAGAAATTATGGCTCTTATTTAGGTTTAAACAAGAATTAAAACAAGTGATTACGTATTTGATGATAGCGTAAAAAGTAAAAAAGAAGTTGTCAATTATTTATCTAAATGAAACTGATTTTTCTTTAAATATGCTATCAAAAACGCAATATATTTGCCAAAACAACAACTTTGTTTTTTGCGTGTCAGTTTGGCAGATTCTGATGTTTTTACCGAATCAAAAATAAAGTGATAAATTAAATTAATTATCTGTTAAAAGTTTGGTAATACTCTAAAAAAACCAAATAAAAGTTGGCTATTGGTTTGGTTTTTGAACATTTATGTTTAAATTACGTTGGAATTTTTTCTGTGTTGGAAAATTTCTGTTTTTAGTCTTATTTTTTCACTCCAAATCGCTCTCTTTAATAGATGAAAAAAGCCTACCTGCCATACACTTGCCTACTCATTGTTTTATTTTTTATATCTTCTGCTTTTGTTTCTTCCAATTCAAATCCTGATTTAGAAAGTGGCGAAGAAAAATTTATTCCCAAAACAGAAGTTGCTCCAAAACTTTTATCTGATAGATGCTCTCGCAATCGCTCTTCTTCTGCTTCTATCACACACGTAATGCTTCATTTTTGTAGTAATGCAGCTGTCAAACCAGAGAATCCATATAACTTAAAAGATATTTTAAATATTTTTGAAACCTATAAAGTTTCAGCACACTATATTATTGATAGAGAGGGAGTTATTCATCACTTAGTGAATGAAGATCGTGCAGCACATCACGCAGGAAAAGGACATTTATCACATGAAGGAAACAATCATCATAATGATTTGAACGGACGTTCGATAGGAATTGAGATGATGGCAATCGGAACGCAAAAAGAAATGTCAAAGTTTATTTCTACAGCTTCTTATTCAAAAATAAATAAAAATGATGTTGGTTTTACAGAAGCACAATACAAATCTTTAGCTCGTCTTTTAGAAGATATTGAAAGTCGTCATACAGATATTAGCCACGACCGTAAGCATATAGTAGGACACGACGAATATGCTCCTTCACGCAGAAGCGACCCAGGAAGCTTGTTTGATTGGAATAAGATTGGTTTGGCAGAAAAATAGAAGAATTGAAATTAGAAAAATAACTTTAAAAAGTCTGAATTTTTACGAAAGTTCAGACTTTTTTTGTAAAATAAATCAAAAACTTTTAACTTGTTTTAGTGTTATTTTAGTAAGTTTTATTTGAAATTAATACAACAAAAGTCATGATTATTAAAAGTTTATTAGAAATTGCATTTTATAGTTCTTTGTTAGTAGCCAAAAAAGTAGGTTCTACAATAGAAGAAAACTTACCTTTTTCGGAAAAGAAAGTCAAACCTGTTGCTCTAAGAACTGTAATAGCAACGCCAAAAGAAGAGGAAAAAGAGGTTATTAAAAAAGAGAAAGGAGCAAAAAAAGTAACTCCAAAAGAAGAGGCAAAAATCATGAACTATTCATTAAAAACTAAGAAAGAACTCTATGAAATAGCACAAGAAATAGACCTTGAAGGACGCTCAACAATGAATAAAGCAGAATTATTGAAAGCATTACAAGCACATTCTAAAAAATAAGATTGGTGCTATTTTGTATTTATTATTTGTACCATTACATAAAAAGAAAACCCACGAATTTATTCGTGGGGAAAGAACGTTCAAAATTTACAAATAGATTTCAATAAAAGCCTAATAGTTTTGTATCATTACTCTATCGTCGGGAATTTGCACATCAATAGAAAAAGAAACAGGAACGTCTTTTTTGGGCATATATCTCTCAAAATACCCACTTGCTTCTAATTCTTCTAGTGTTTTGCCTTCTGCTGCTGGGTCTTTTTTATCTGGGTTTGGTGTTACTCCAAAGAATCCTTTTCCAGAACCTGTAAGTTTGATAATTCCTTTTTCATTTACTTGAGAAACTTCTAATGTTCCTTCTTCTAAGCCCATCATTATCATTTCTCCATTTTCTGCAAACACTTTTGCGCTAATATTTGCTTGTCCTTTTTCTTTATCAGATTTCGAAACTACATAGCTTCCTGATAATTGGGTATTGCCTTTTGCTAATTTATAAATATCGATACCGACCTGTACTCTGTGTGGACTTGTAGGAAATACTGTTATGTTTACTTTTGCTTCGTCTTCTATACTTATCCAGTTCATTGTACTGTTTAAGCCATTTTCTGTGTCAAAACTATTTCCAGAATAGGTTTCTCCATTTCCAGTTACGGTTACACTTCCAGTTGCAGTAGAAGTTTCTTTCTTATTTTCTGTTTTGGTAGTTTGAGTTTCTTCTGCTGTTTCAGATGTTTTGTTTCCACAGTTACTAAACAAGAAAATGATGAGAACTGCAAACAATAAATTAATATTTCTATTGTATTTCATAGTTAGATTAGAATAAGTTTAAATGTCAATTAACTACTTATAAAAACAAAAAGTAAGAATAAATCGGCTCATTACAAAAAAAACAACTTCTTAAATGACAAATAATAAACTCTTCAATCCTACTCAAAAACCTATTGGAATTACTCTTTCTGGTGGTGGTGGACGTGCTTTAGTTCATTTAGGAATCTTGAAAGCATTAGAGGAAAAAAAAATACAGCCTCAGAAAATAAGTGGTGTAAGTATGGGAGGAATTATTGGGGCGATGTGGGCAGCAGGATATTCAGCTGATGAAACAACAAAAATATTCCATTCTGAAAGCTGGAAAAAATGGTTTAGACCTACATGGAGCGAAAATGGACTTATATCTATTCAAAAACTAGGTAAATTATTTAGTAAATACCTTCCAAAGACTTTTGAAGAACTAAAAGTTCCTCTAATTATTTCAGCTTTTTGTTTGCAGACTGCAAAAATAGAACGTTTCGAAAGTGGAGACTTAATCTCTGCTTTACTTGCTTCAATGGCTGTTCCTGCTGTTTTCTCACCTGTCAGAATTGGAAGATATGATTTTGTAGATAGTGGGTTGTTGGAAAATCTACCTGTAAAACCTTTTCAGAATGAACGGCAAGAATCAGATTATTTCATAATTGGTATTCACTCAAATGCTCTTACCGAAAATTTTATTCCTATCTCCACTCGTTCGGTTATAGAAAGGTATTTTCAAGCTGTGGGTGTGTTTTTTGTACAAGGAGATAGTAAGAACTGTGATGTGTATATCGAACCTCAAGAAATTGCTACCGTAAAATTTTCCAATATGGATATTGATAAAGCTTATCTAATTGGATATAACTACACAACAAAATTTTTAAATGAATTTGATATTCAAAGTGTTTGATTTATTTTTTAGTGATAAAAACATCAGCTACTATATTTGAAAGAGAATTTTGAAACCTTAGAAGTTGAAATTTATTGATTGGATTAAATAAAATAACTATTTTGAAGTTTATGAGTAAATGATTTTCCTATATAACAATCAAACCCTTTTTTTTATGAAAATTAGAGAACTAACATTATTTACAAATAGGCTAACAGACCAGCTTTATTTTTATAAAAAAACGCTTGGATTCGAAATAAGCAAAACGAGTGTTCGAAATTTTACTCTACAAATAGGTTTTACTAAAATTACTTTCGAATCTAGTGAGCAAAAACATACGTATCACTATTGTTTTCTTATTCCATCTAATCAATTAGAAGCAGCTATAAAATGGTTGAGTAGTAGATTGGACATTATAAAAATTGAAGACGAAAGAATTATTCAGAACTTTGAAAGTTGGAATGCTGATTCTATTTATTTTTATGATGGAGCTAAAAACGTTGTTGAGTTTATTGTGCGTTATGACCTAAAAAATGAGCATAAGAATGAAACAGGTAAGAAAGAGTTTGATTTATCTCAAATCCTTTGTGTAAATGAAATTGGAATGCCTACCAAAAACATAGAAGAACTGAATCAAGCATTAGAAAAAGAATTAAATACAAAGTTTTGGAAAGGCGACTATGACCGTTTTGGTACAAATGGAACACAAGACGGACTATTTTTATTACCTAATTATGAAGTTAAAAAAGAGTGGTTTCCAACAGACACGCCACTAGAATCTTCTCCTTTTTATGGAATTTTTGAAGTAGGAGATTACTTATATGCAATGCAGTATAGGAAAGAAAAAATGAATGTTTTTGATAAGATGAAACTATAAATAAAATTTTACATACTAGCTCCTACAAACATAAAAAACACAAGTACAAAACCAAATAAAGCTAAGGTAATCAGCGTAATTATTCCTGCAAACTTAAAAAGTGATTTTAAATTTTTTAATCCTTCCTCTAACGTTCTATTATCTGAATGGCGTATAGATTCTTGGGTTTTTTGAGCAAATAAAAATAAATACAAAGAAGGAACAAAGTAAGATAAAGCGATTAAGAAATAGAGCATAGAAACGCCTATTTTTGTACTTAACATACCAAAACCCCCTAGTTCTCTATTAAACTCAGACAAATCTGTGAACAGAATAGCCAAAATAAACAAAACCATAAGGGCTGTAAATAGAAAACCCAAAATAGCTACTATTTTTCCCCAAAAAGCTGCCGTAGCAAGAAAGTTTTTCGAACGGTTAGTAATTTGAAATCCTGTTTCTGAATAAAAAGAATCTTTATCTAAAAAATTATCGTTTTGCATGTGTTATTTTTAATAAGTAGGGGAAGCGTGTCTAATTCGTCTAGGAGCAGTATTTAGAAATGAAATCACTTCATCCAAATTATCAAAATGTTTTGCTCCATTAGCAATTACCATTTTAGTAACGGCGTTCATAGATTTTATTTGTACGGCATCAAACTCTTTATCTCCGTCTTTTGTCAGAAAGCAAAAAAGCGTTTTTTTAGGTCTTTTATTCGAATCATCTACAACCTCAGCCACTGAATAAACTCCCTTCATCATTGGAGTAAGTACATACAGACAATACTCACAATGTTCTCTTTCATACAATTCTTTTTTGTAAGCTTCATCGTTCCATTCTTCTACAACAGGGTCAAAATAATCTATATGTAGGCGAGGCATTACATAATTTCTCCACCTTGAACCGTTCACTGTTCCTCCTAAAAATACTTTTGGCATTTTTTTGTTTTTTTATAAAGTAAATTGGTGATTTTAATTAATTGAAGTTTTTTTATCATTGTTATTTGATAGTTCATCTTCTTCTTGTGGGATAGGATTTTTTGCTTGTTTGTCAGTCTTTTTATCGATTTGTTTCCAACGTTGTGTTTCAGAGTTAAGAATAGCTTCAATTTTTTCTACTAAAAGAGGAAAAGCATCAGCTTCATCATAGGGTTCACTACGTGTCATATACATATAACGTTCATGACGCATCATTTCGCACGTTACACGATATTCTTTCCATAATTTATGATGTTCGTCAAGTTCTAAAAAGCTATTCATAATTACTAATGCCACACCAGCTAATGCAGCAATGACTTGAAGGTAAACACCCAAATCATTTTCTTGAACAATTTTAAAAGCTCCAAAAGTAATTACGACAGGAATAAGGGCAGCAATAACTGATTCAGTTCTTTTAATACGCTTGTATTTTGATTTATTTTCACTACTTTTTCTGTCATACCACTCCATTTGAGATACCAAACGCTCATTTATATATTCTTCATCACTCATTAGAGCCACAGTTCTTTCTTGTGGGTTGTGGTTGTATGATTGTCCTGAATATTTCTTTTTAGAAGAAAGGTTTTCAGTAGAGGAATTATTATTTTCCATAAAAAAATAAGTAGTTAATTGGAGTTAAGTTATTATGTAGTTGATTTTGATAATCAAAATATATCAAAAAATAGAATCAAAAACCAATTTAGATTTTAATTTCCTTAATTTTTTTTAAATTTCATTCAATATATCTTAAAACATAATTGTTTGTATGCGTTCATCATTCATAAAGTTCAAAAATTCTTTTCCCTTTTTCTGATGAGAAAGGTAAAGCATATTTCGCTGGTCGTCAAATAAATCCATCAAAATCATATTCTTTATAGAAATGGATTCTTTTTCATCTGAACTTTCTTTTTCCACAACTCCGTACACCCAAACTACATCTCCTTCAAACTCTAGCCCAATATAATTTATTTCTTTTTTTTGAGAATTAATTTTTAAATCTACTACCTTTTTTAGATAATCATAAATATATCTATCAATATGCTTATGTTGTGTTTTAGTAGAAAGATTAGGTTTTTGTTTCTGAAAAGCAATTTCATAATTCTTTCGAAGAGCTTTTTCCAAATCATCTATAAAAATTTTATGAGAGATTTGAATTTCTGTTTTGTCTTCTTTTACTCTGAAATCCATTTCCGTAATGCTCAAATGCATAGCATGTTTTGGAATGAATGAAAAAAGACAAAAAGTTAGTAATAAAATAGTGTATAAATGTCGTTGGTGAGGACACCAAAAACGGTTATTTATTGTTGAATATTTATTTTTTGACATGTTTTTATTTAAGTTATTTTGCTGACTTCCTCATGCTAAAGCATAAGGTACGTTTTTCTCAAGCTAAAGCGTAAGCTACATTATATTCCTAATTCCCAATATCTTCCTCTTCATCATCAAGCATTTCGATATCATGAATCAAGACACGTTTCGAAATTTGCTGACCAGTAGAAGTTGTTGCAAGTCCTCCCAAAGCTGTTTCTTTGTATCTACTTTCCATACTTTGCCCTATTTCTCCCATTGCTGCAACGCATTCATCAACAGGAATAACAGCATTTACATTAGCAAGCGAAATTTGAGCCGAAGAAAAAGCAATTGCTGCTGCACTTGCATTCCTAACTACACAAGGCACTTCTACCAGACCAGCCACAGGGTCGCAAACCAAACCCAACATACATTGAATTGTAATTGCCACAGCTCCAAAAACTTGATTTATATCTCCTCCCAAACAATAAACCATTGCACCAGAAGCCATTGCTGCTGCACTTCCTGTTTCTGCTTGACAACCACCCACAGCACCAGCCAAAGAAGCATTTTGTTCGATAATAAGCGCAATCCCAGCAGCTACTAAAAGCCCTTCTAAAATTTTATGTTCTTCTATTCTGTGTATTTCTTGTAATGTATAAAGCGTCCCAGGTAAAATACCCGAAGCTCCTGCCGTCGGTGCAGCTACGATACGTCCCATACAAGAATTAACCTCTTTTGCTGCCAACGAACGAGCTATCAAATGTTGAAATTCTAATGACAAAACAGGCGTAGGATAACGATAAACTTTTTTTGCACCATTATTTATCATTCCAGAACGAGAAATCATTTCTTCTTTTAGACCTGTTTCGACAGCGTCTTTCATTACTCCAAAGGCTTTGCTAAGGTTTTCGAAAATCTGTGTTTCGGATTTCCCTCTAAGTTCTGTTTCATAATCTAAAACAGATTTATAAAGAGGTTCATTATTAGCTTCGCAATGTGTTTGCCAGTCTTTAAAGGAATCGAATAATAAGGACATAATTTTATTTTTTTGTGTTGTGTATTCTACATGATGAACCGTCAAAGAGGCGTCGCCGTCGTTGAGGTTTATAAATTTAAAAATCCTCGTTTGACGGCAGAGCCTCAATGACGGTTTAGCATTTAATGATAAGCTAAATTACCAAATTTCTATCTATTCGTATAATAAAATGAAATTGGTTTTGGTTTTTTATATTTGTAAAATAGCTTTCATCATTAAAAATTCTTCAAAATGAAAAAATATATTCTGACTTTTGTGTTTTTCTTTTATTGCTTTTTGAGTTTTGCATCTGGTTTTTCTAATATCAATTTTTATACTGGAAAAGCTGAATTAAATAATGATTCTAAATATGAGTTAGATAAAATAGTAGAGTATTTGAAAAATGCGTCTTCTTCTTGTCTCAAAATACAAGGACACACAGATTTTTATGAATGTGAGGATTCCTTAGATGCTATTCTTTTAGGGTGGAAAAGAGCATACAATTCACAGCAATATTTAGTAAATAGAGGAATTAATAAATGTAGGTTATCTATTCAATCGTATGGAAAAGACAGCCCTACTGTTCCAAATGTAGTTAATGGAAAAGAAAACGCAGCAAATAAAGCAATCAATAGGAGAGTAGAGTTTATTCCAACATATAAAAAATATAGGTTGTATGCAGCTAAAAAATTAAGTTCGGTTGATTCTCTATTAAGATTTACAATCAAATTTAATGAAGATTATAAATTTTTGGAAAATAGCCAACTTGTTATTTTTGGTACAACTGATAGAAAAAACATGAAGAAATTTGATGATTACATGACAGATTTGGGTAGGCATTTAATTGTAATCAAACTTTCAAATGAAGAGAATTATATTTTTGAAGATACTTTTTTATTGAGTGAATTAGTAAAACAAAATGCACATTTAGGGTTAGACTTTGCTTATTTTATAGAGGAACGTAAAATTGATAAAACGTTTGGTTTTTATGCTTGTGTGCTTGAATGGACGTGTGAAGAATGACTTTACAACGAATAAAACAAAGCAGAACATAAACCGAATTATATTCTGCTTTAAAAAATAAGTGAAGTTATACCACAAATTACTTTTCGGCTACAATGACAATATTCCAAGCTAATCTATTTATTAGAGGAATTTTTAATAAAAAATTATCTAAAGCTGAAAGAGGCTTAAACCACCAACCGATTGTTTTTTCATTTTCTTTATAAATGCGTTTCCAATAACGCACTTTATTAGGATTATAGCGTTTTATCAAATAATAATATAAGAATAACCAAAGTGTAGAAAGCCAAAATTCTTTGTGATGAACATTGGAAAAAGTAGCTTTATATTTTTTTAGAATATCAAAACCCAAAGGCATCTCATCAATCGTCCTGACATCCATTGCCATTTTTCGATAGATATTTATGACAGGATTATACTTTATTGGGTCCCAAGTATAGAGTTTCCCTCCTTTTCTTAAAAACTGATGAATATTTTCTAACCAAATAGTATGTTCTGTTTCTGGAACATGGTGCATGAGGTTTGCACAATAGACAATATCAAAATAATCTTTCTCAAAGACCATTTTTTCGGCAGGAGAAATCACAACATTAATTTTTACTCCGTATTGTTTGGCCAATTCTTTTGCAAGTTCGCCCATTTGTGGAGAAATATCTGTATAGGTAACTTCTGCACCTTGCATAGCAAAATAAACCGAGCTTTCACCCAATCCTGCACCCACATCAAGTATTTTTTTACCTTGAAGGTTGCCCATTTGCTCAACCATATATCTATTTTCGATGGCACAAAGTCCTTCAAAAAGTGCTACTACATCTATTTCTGCAAGGTCTTCGGAAGTTGCCCAATCATCATGAAAATCAGCTTCTCTTTTGTGAAGGTCTTCATGTTTTCCTTGTTGCTCTAATTCTGTATTGCTAATTGCCATAAAACAGCTTTTTCTTTATGAATAAATAAGTATTCAAATTACGAATTGAAATTTTATGCAAAAATACGGAATTATAACTAAATCATTTTTATTAAAAATTAATAAGAGTTATTTTGCTTTTTTATTCTAACAATTTCATTCAATTTTAGCTCTAAATTTTTTATGTAATCTAATGTCTTTTTGGGTGCAGGTTCTCTTCTATACAATTCTCTTTCGTTGTCTTTTCTAATATCAATTTCTTGCAAAGGACGTTCTCCTAATTTTATTTTTGTTCCGTTTTGTTTTGCAATATAAACTTCTAAGATAATCAGATAATAATTTTCATCTGCTGTGGAAGTTCGTTTTGTTTCAAATTGTAATTCTGTTACTTCCGAAAAATTGATTTTTATAGCTTTTGTAAATGGTTGTTCTCTTACAAAAAAGACTTTATTAGTTGTATCAATGATGGTTTCTCGTAAGGGTAAAAAATAAACAGCTAAAGTAATTACAAAAAATAGTATCCAAACAATGCTTCTAAAAATAGTATTAGTTACTTTATTATCTTTAAAAGCTGAAAAAGGAATATAAATAAGTGTCATCAAGACAAGCCAAATAACAATTGCAAAAAGTAGTCGCCAACTACTATTTACACGAACTAAAGGAGTATTGAGAAAAATATACGAATCTGTTGTAACATATGCCCACCACGAAAAATATTCATTTTGAAAAGGCAATAAGATTTGTTCGATTTCTGTATCAGCAAAATGACTTAGTAAAATAGGAATTCCTTTTGCTAATCCAATCAAAAATAGAATTATGGCTACTAACCAAATCCAAGCAGAGTAAGAGGCTTTAGTTTGTTGAGTATCTTTCATAAAAAAAAGAAAATTTAGAAGAATTAATTTTGTAAATCTAAAAAATAGGTAAATCTTTAATCATTTTATAAGAATTTATATCGTTTTTTTTCTCAAAAATGCCCAGTTGCATACCATTAGTTATCATAACAAAAGGCGCATCAATACAATAATTATAGACAGCTACCTGCGAAAAAACATCAGAAGAAAGCGAAATATGAGCAGCCTTACATTCTACCACCAAAAAAGGTTTTCCTGTTCTATCAAAAATCAAAATATCAGTTCGTTTTTTGCGCTCTTGAAAATGATGTTCACTCTCTATTTGCATCAAGTTTTTAGAATAGTTTTGAGAAAGCAGAAAATGAATGACATGTTGTCTAACCCATTCTTCAGGAGTAAGAATAATCCATTTTTTTCTTATTATATCAAAAATTTGATATTTATCAGCTTGTTTATTCGGACTATTATCAGCAAGTTTGTCAGTAGTGTTTTCTACTTGCTTGATTTTGGCTTCAAAAGAAGGAATACTAAGTTTTGGAAGTTTGGCAAACACGTTTTATAAAATTATATAAAGATTTATATGTATTTTTGAATAAATGAAGACTAGATTTTTACTAGAAAAATAAGTAAACAAGCTATTTTCTATTAAAATATATCTTCTAAAATCTAAATTTATTAATTAAACACACAACTACATTGGGAAAAAATTATAATACTTCGTATGAAGAAGACCACTCACAACATGACATGTCTAAAAAAGAAAATATTGTCAAAGATTGGTTACCACGTTATACAGGGCGCAAGTTAGAGGATTTTGGTGAGTTTATTTTACTTACTAATTTTATTGGTTATGTAGAGCAGTTTGCTGAGCGTTTTGGAGTAGAGGTAATGGGTAGAGATAAACCTATGCAAACAGCAACGGCAGGAGATATTACAATTATTAATTTTGGAATAGGGAGTGCAATGGCTGCGACAGTTATGGATTTGCTTTCTGCTATTGAGATAAAAGCATTATTATTTTTGGGTAAGTGTGGAGGTTTGAAAAAGAAAAATGAACTAGGAAGTTTCGTTTTGCCTATTGCTGCAATTCGTGGCGAAGGAACAAGTAATGATTATTTACCGAGTGAAGTTCCTGCTTTGCCTTCTTTTCGTATTCATAAATCAGCTTCTATTGTTATCCGTAATCATCAATTAGATTATTATACAGGAACAGTTTATACAACAAACCGTAGAGTTTGGGAACACGATACAGGTTTTAAAAAATACTTGGAAGATATGCGTGTAATGGCAATTGATATGGAAACAGCTACTATTTTTACAGTGGGTTTTGTCAATGAAATTCCTCGTGGTGCGCTACTTATGGTATCAGATAATCCAATGATTCCAGAAGGTGTAAAAACTTCAAAGAGTGATTCGGCAGTTTCGGCACAGTTTGCAGAACGTCATTTACAAGTCGGAATCGAAACTTTACAACGTATCGCAAAATCAGGCGAATCGATGAAACACATGAGATTTGAGTAATTTTTCAATGCCGTTGTTGGTATTTTAGCGAATCGATACCAACAACTTTACAATTTACTATCCATAATCACTTTGAGTATTTTATCATTTTTTAAATTTTTACAGCCTAAAAACAATCCTTTAGAAAATAAAGAATTTTCAGCAGATTCTTCTTCTATTTCGGAGGATTTTTTGGTTCGAAATGATAAGATAGAAAACTACTTTTCAAAACCATCTTATTCGGCTTCTCTTCCTTTAGCAACTTCTGATTTTAGTTCTCAAAAAACATTTTCTATTACTCCTTTTGAAAAAAATGCGAGTTTTAGTCCTTTTTGGGTAGCTTTTCCAGAAGAAGAACAAACAACTATTCAGACAGATTTAATTTCTCGCTGGACACTCACAGACAAAACGCTAATTTATAAGCGAGAGGGAAAACAAAAACGTTTTATTCTTTCTCAAGTTGCAAAAATAGAATTGCGTTACAAACGTTTGATGTTTCCTTTACTCTTGGGTGGAATTGGGGGAGCTTTTTCTATTGTGGCAAGTCTGAAAGACTCTTTAAATCTTTGGGTTGGAATGGGATTAGGAGCAGTTGGTTTACTGCTTTTTTATTATGGGATAAAAGGACGGCATCAATTAGAAATCTATATGAAAAATAATGCTATTCATACTTTTTTTATAGAAGATAAAGGAAGGAACTGGGATAGCTTTTTTAAGAAATTAAATTATTTTTGGAGAGTAAATAGGTAGAATTTCAAAACTCTAAAGACACCACTACATACAATATTAGAGCTGCCAAAACAGAAACAGGTATGAACAATTGCTATCATAAAATTGGTGTATTTAAAAGGTAAATAATCAGAATCAGTTCAGCCAAATACTAATTAGTTAAGTTTTAACACTACCGAAAGTTTTGAATAAGCTAACAAGTTTGTTATTAGCTTTTGAAAACTATTTTAACGAAGTATATCAGCTATATTTGATTTTAGAGTTTAGTTTACCTTATTTTGCAAATCAAAAATATAAATATTAGACCTTAGGAACTTTAAAAAGTCTTAGGTACTAACTTACAAAATTATGAAATACTTAATTGTCGGACTTGGAAATATTGGTTCAGAGTACAAAAATACACGACACAATGTAGGCTTTATGGCTGTCGATAAAATGGCAGCATCAAAAGGAGCTTCTTTTGAAACCAAACGTTATGCAGATATAGCTTCTTTCAAGCATAAAGGAAGAAATATCTATATGATAAAACCTTCTACTTATATGAATTTGAGTGGAAAAGCTGTGCGTCATTGGCTTACCGAACTCAAAATAGAAATTGAAAACTGTTTGGTAATTGTTGATGATTTGGCATTGCCCTTAGAAACACTCAGAATGCGAAAAAAAGGCTCAGATGCAGGACACAACGGACTAAAAAATATCCAAGACCTTCTCCAAACTCAAAATTACCCTCGTCTGCGTGTCGGTATTGGTAATGATTTTTCTAAAGGAAAGCAGATTGATTTTGTCTTAGGCGAGTTTGATAAAAATGAATCAGCTACCTTACCTTTAATTTTAGATAAAATAGAAGAAATGACTCTTGCTTTTTGTACAATAGGAATTGATAGAACAATGAGCCAGTTTAACTCTTAATTATCAACGTAAAAGTAACTCAAAAAGCCTTTGAAAACTCATTTTTTATAAATATACCCTTTCAATTTATAAATCATTTTTAGAGATAATACTTGGGTCGATGATAAAGAAGTCAATACATTCTTGTCCATTAAAATCTATCTTTTGAGCATACTCCCAAACTGTCTTTATCTTCTTGCTTTTAGTAACCACTCTGAATGAGGCAGAATAACTATCACTTTTTGCTAATTTTTCTTTCGTGATTTGAGCTAGTTTTGGTATGTCTTCTTTATGTATAAAACCTCCAAAACCATTCTTTTTGATAAAGTTGGCATCATAACCAATTAATTCTTCTCCATATTCATTGACATAAAGTATTTCTAATGATTTTCCTAAAGTTGCACGTCCTACCAATGCAGGAATTTCATCAAGAATACTGAGTAATGATTCTAAGAACTTTTCTCGTTTTTCTAATTGGTCTTGGTGGTCTTCTAGGTCAGAAATATTTTTTTGGATTAATTTTTCTTGTTTCTTTTGGGTTGTAATATCATCGCTTACAGCCGTAATTTTAATTACATTGCCATTTTGGTCTTTAATAGGAATATAAAATGTTTTAAGAAAAATAATTGATTTGTCTTTTGCTTTGAGCTTTACAATGCGCTCAGTATAATCGCCATCAATAGTTTCTTTCCAAAGATGTTCGAAGGTTTCATTATTTTCTAATTCTTCAAAATCAGCGTAACTATGTCCCATTACCTCATCGCTTTGATAGCCAGTTGTTTTTTCAAAGAGAGGATTGACTGTTAGAATATTTCCTTGTTTATCAAAATCAATAATAATATTAAAATCATCTATAAAATCATGAAAATCTTTAAACTCCCTTGTCTTATAATCTAGCTCTTCTTGTGCAGTTTGTAAGTATTCCATACTAATACGCATTTCTTCTTCTTGTGCTGTCATTTGTTCTAACAGGTTTTCAAGTTCGATTTGCTGATTTTTAGATTCTGTCACGTCATAAGATAACTTTGTAACTTTTACAAGGTCATTTTTTGTATTTAAAGTAGGTGTATAGCTTCCTCTTACCCAAACTGTTTTGCCCGTCTTATATTTTCTTTGAAATGTTCCCTCTACAGTTTCTCCATTTTTTAATTGTTGCCACAAGTTCAAGTATTCTTCAGTAAGAGCAGTTTCTTTTTCTACCAAATCGGAATGATGCTTTCCTATCAAATCGTTCTTATCATCATATCCCATGACTTTAAGAAAGTTTTCATTTGCTTGGAGTACTTTTCCTTTGCCATCCATTTCTAACATCGCTACCGAGTTATCAATCGCCCTTAGTTGTTCTTGACTCTGACGACTAGCCAAAGTTGCCTTTTCTCTTGACTCTTCTGTTTCTTTCAAAAGACGTTTGAGCCTAGCATCTTGCTTCATCTGACGAGTAATATTGTGTCCGATAGCAATGTATTTATAGATATTATCATTTTTGTCTCTAACAGGAGCAATTGTGAGGTCAATCCAAGAGTGGCTTTTATCAGGTCGTTTATTCTTGAATACTAAATGTCCTATTTCACCTAACTGAACTTGCGCCCAAACTCGTTCCCACGATTGCAAATGCTCTTCATCATCAATTAATGCCGATAATTTTAGCCCGTCCAAATCATCTTCATACCTACGAATAGCATCAGAAACACGTTCATTTGCAGAAATAATATGCCCTCTTTCATCAAGCTGAATAAGCAAAGCTGAAAGATTCAGAGCTTCTAATTGAGCCGTAACTTCATTTTTGATATACTCTGTTTCACGCATTTGTTTGGCAAGTTCTTCTTGCGTACTGGTCAGTTCTTCTACATTTTGGCGCATTTCTTCCTCTTGAGAAGCAATTTGCTCTGCATTTTCTTGAGATTCTTCTAATAATCTTTTATTTTCTTCTTGTGAACGAAGAGCAATCATGGTGGCAGCAATACGACTAGAGATTTCTTCTAAAAAACTACGCTCGTGCTGTGAAAGAGGGCGCAGAAGTGCAATTTCCAAAACACCAACCAAATCTTCACGTAACTGTAAAGGCACAAGCATAAGACCCTGTGGAGGAGCTTCGCCAATGGCAGATTTTATTTTGAAAAAATGAGGAGGAGGGTTTTTGAGATAAATTGGATTTTTAGATTGTGCTACCTGTCCAACCAAACCATCTCCAATTAATATTTTTTGATTGAGTTTCTCAACATCATCGTAGGCATAGGCTGCTGTTGCCTTCAAGTAAGGTTCGTGCTTATAAGAATCTTTGTGTAAAGAATAAAAAATACCTTGATGCGCTCCCAAATAAGAAACTACTTTATTCAATATTTGTTGAGAGAGAATACTTAATGATTCGCTAGAAACTAAAATATCGCTAATTTGTGCGACACCATCACTTCGCCATTTATTTAATCTCTCATTTTCTACAAATGTAGTTAAGCTATTTCTCATATTTAGAAGTGCTTCTCCCATTACATCATTTTCTTTTGGGTTAAATTCAGAATTAAGCTCGCCTTCTGCAATCTTATTAGCAAATTCTAAATTCCCTGAAAAATTGAGTTGTTCGTTGAGGTAAATTTTGTTTCGTGCATCTTGGTCTGTTTGCTTTTTGAGATAACCTGCAAAAAATATAGCTACGGAAAGTTCTGCACCACCTAAAAGAGAACCAAAAAAAGCAACTTGAGCATCTAAATTTTCTGTATTTAGAAAATAAATTTTAATTTCTTCTTGTCCAAAGGCACTATAAAGTAAAAAACAAATAATGTTATATAATCCAATAATGGAAGCATAAAAAACTAAAATGCGCCAGTTTTGATAAAAAACTAAAACAGTTAGGGTAATAAAGAAGGCAAAATGAATGTAAAAAGCACCTTGTAATTGTATCAAATATATGACACTTATGAGTGCCAAAACAGCCGTCAAGACATAACGGGAATCTTGAGGCATCACAAAACGCTTAATCACATGATAACTCACAAAAGCTCCGATACTAGGCAAAACCCAATATACTTGCACAAAATGATTCGAGAAAACAGCCAAAATAAGACTAAAACCAGTATAAATGAGTAGAAAATTTTCCATTACCGTATCGATGTAATGAAATGTTTCTTCTTCATAAGCTTCTAAAAGAGTATCATCTGGAACGAAATTCTCGACGTTTATATGTTGTTTCATTCTTTTTCTTTACTATTTCTCAATTTTTGTAGGTGCGTATTAGAAACTTAATTTACGACTTCATTTTTTTAGTTCAAAATAAAATTTGATTTTATATAAGTTTTTTCATTTAAAGTCAGAAAAACAAAAAATAGCTCTAGCAAAATTTATATTTCTACTAGAGCCATTTAATATGTCATGTGATTTGTTTTTATAAAAAAAACTTTATTTATTCTCCACTTCCATTAGGCAATACCGTTCCGAACAAGACCAAAGCCTCTGAAGAGTTCGAAGCATTTGAGATAACAGTGATTACTTTTCGTTGTTGTCCTGCTTTATGAGCTGAATTGAAACGAACAATTATTTTGCCTTCTTCATCAGGTGCAATTGGCTCTTTTGTCCACTCTGGGGCAGTACAACCACAAGTAGTTCGAATATCTTGCAGCATTAATGGATAATTTCCCGTATTTTTAAATGTAAAAGTATATTCAACTATTTTGCCTTCTTCAACCTCACCAAAATCGTGTTCTCGGTTTGTAAAAGTGAGTTGTGCTTGACGGTCGTCAGCTTTTTTGATGAAAGTAGCTTTTTCTTTTTTTGTTTCTGTATTTTGTGCCTGAATAAATTGGCTAGATAAAAAAGTAAAAAATCCTAAAAGCGAGAGAAAAAATATTCTTTTCATAATTTTGAATGTAATTTTATTCTAATGACTAAAAGATTTATAGTTAAAACCTTATATTCTTAACTTTGTTTTTAATTTTAAAATTAATAAAAATAAGTCAATTATTTTGCCACAAAAATAAATTTAACACTAATAAGGATAGTTTAGACAACCCTCTTATTCTATTTATTATTTATTCTAACTTACCATAAAAATTATGCAATCTATCACTAAATCAATTTCTCGTTGTTTTCTTCTTTCTATATCTTTATTTACAGCTATTTTTCTCTTCATATCTTGTGATCCATACGATGAACGAGTAGGAGGTTTTCCACCAGAGGGTGAAATTTGGGCAGAAATAGAAAACTTAGAATATACTTTTCCAGAACCAACGGGAACGATACCATCTCTTTTAAATACGTATTCAGTAAGTGTTAAGTCTCTTTCTATTTATCGTTCGACAAATGCTAATTCATTGAGAACAGGTAATTTCCGTGTTTTGCTTACTCGTTTTGATTTTGATAATACAACACCTAGGAACTTAGACAATACGAATGTACGTCTTGAGTTTTCTCAAGGAAATTTGACGTATATAGGAACTGAAAGCGATATTCAATTTGAAGTTTTGAGTATAGAGAATGATGTCATTAAAGCAAATTTTAGTGGTACTTTCAAGAATAGAGACAACTCAAACCAACAAATCCGAGTTAGGAACGGAGCTTTACATATTAGAGCAATAAGAGAATAAAAAGTTATTTGATACTCTATTTTTTAACTTTGAGAGTCTTTTCACAAGGCTGTCAAAGTTAGAAAATATTTATCTAAACCATTGTCAGAGTTGTTTCGGGTTACCTTACAACTACTGACAAAGTTTTCTGTGAAATATGCCCTGTATGTAAAAACGTATTAAATATCATAGCTTTTGTTGGTGTTTGAGCATAGCGACACCAACAAATAACAAAACTTCTACTCTAACTTCTCCATAAAAAAGGGAATAAAATATAAGCCAATGCTCCCAAAATCAAATCCATTCCTACTAAAAGCATAACCTCATCTTTACTGACACTCCATGCCAAACCATCAATAGCATTTTTGGAAGCATCAATTAAAAGTAAAACTAAAGGTAAAATAACTGGAAAACTAAGAATTGCCATCAACATACTGCTATTTTCTGTCTGTGCCGAAATACTTGAAATAAGCGTTAAAGAAGTAGCAAAGCCAATTGAGCCGAGCAAAATAATGAGTAAAAATAAGTTCCAATCTTGCACTGGTGTTCCCATCACAAAAATATATGCTCCAATTCCTAAAAATGAAATCAGAAGCATCAAAAAAGTATTGTAAATCATCTTGGCAATAATCAATACTTCGGGCTTAAAGAGTGTATAAAAATACATATATCGCCCTTCACTCTCTTGCACAAAACTCTTGGCAATAGCATTTATACTAGCAAAAATTAAGATTATCCAAAAAAGGGCATTCCAAACCAAAGGAGGAAGTTTTTGTAATGGGAAGCTCAAATAACATACAAAAATAGTGGCTGCCAAGTACAATAAAATACTATTTAGAGCTATTCGTTGTCTCCATTCTAAACGAAATTCTTTTTGTAATAGAGTAAGAATTTGAGAAACTGCATGTGTCTTTTTATTCATAGTGCAAAGATGACTATTTTTTGCAAAATTTGTGTTGAGTTTTTAATTCAAAATCAAACTATTAAATAAAATCTACGTTATCAAAAGTCATTTCATTCAATCTAATTAATTTATTAAACTACATTCTTTTGAGAAATATGGTTACACTTCCAACCACCACAGAAGCAAAAATTTCACTAAAAAAACAACTCTTAGAAGCTGCTCAAAAAAAACAGCTTGAAATAGTAGATGATGCCAAGTCTGCAATGAATGAAGCACAAGCAAGTGCAAATGAAGAAAAAGGAAGTATGGAAGAAAAGTTTGAATCTTTTCGTACGCAATTACAACAGGATAGAGATATGTATGCTCGGCAATTTGTAGAAGCAAAAGATAAATTAGAGATTTTATCTAGAGTTTCTGCTCAAAAAATCAATTCTTCGGTAGATTTAGGAGCTGTCGTAATCACAGAATTGAATCAAAAATTTTATATTTCTATCAGTTTGGCAGAACTCAAAATTAATGATAAACCAAGCTCTTATTTTGCTATTTCTACAGCTGCTCCTATCTATGAAGTAATGAGAGGAAAAAAGAAAGGCGAAAGTTTTGAGTTTAGAGGAAAAAATATAAAAATAACAGAGCTTTTTTAAATAGAAACATAAAATTATGGAATTTAGAAGCTGTTTCTACCTCAAAATGCTAAATATAGTTTTTTGTCAGCAGATAAATCATTGATTTTTTAGAAAAAATATGTATCTTATTACGATTGATTACAAGCTGAAAGTAATTGTTAAGTTCCTAATCGTTATAGTTCTTGATGAGATACGTATTCTTACTCTTTTTTACTTTTTATTCTCTATCATTATTTGGGCAAAATGATTCTACTAAAAGAATCATTTTTGGTTCAGATTATGACTACCCACCTTATGAATTTATCAATAAGAAGGGAGAATATGATGGTTTTCATATTGATTTAATAAGAGCAATCGGTAAAGAAATGGGCTATGATGTAGAAATTAATCTTGGAAACTGGACACATATTAGAGAAGAGTTAGAACAACCAAAAGGAAGAATAAACGTATCAGATATGATTTATTCGAAAGAAAGAGCTAAAGTTGTAGATTTTTTACCTCACCACGATATTGTTTCTTATGTTGTTGTTCGGAATAAAAAGAGCATTCCTGTAAAAACACTTGATCAGCTAAAAGGAAAATCTGTTGCTGTAACCTCAAAAGCAATTGCAGATGAATATATAAAAAAACAAGATTCTACTATAAAAAGAGTGCATTCTGTTACTGATTTACACGCTCTCAAAATGGTTTCTTCAAGAATGTGTGATTATGCGCTTATAAATCAATATACTGCTCATAAATTTATAGAAGAACATAGCCTTGATAATCTAGCCCTTAGTGATGAATTTGTTTTCTCAAAAAAACTATCTTTTGTAGTCAAAAAAGGAAAAAAACAATTAGCCAAAGATATTGAGGAAGGAATGAATAGGCTAAAAGAAAATGGAGTTTATTCAGAGCTTTATGTAAAATGGTTTGATAATGAAAAGGAATCTTATCAACTTTTATTGAAAAGATTGAAATGGACGGTAATTATTCTATTAGCAATATCTTTTGTAGTTGGAAGTTGGGTTTTTACGCTACGCAAACAAGTCAAAAGAAAAACAAAGAAATTAAGACTTGAAGCCAAAGAACGCCAAAAAATACAAAAACTACTGTTTGATAAAAATGAAGAGTTAGAAAAACGAAATTATGAACTAGACAAATTTGTATATAGTGTTTCTCACAATGTGCGTTCACCCATTGCTTCTGCTTTGGGCTTAGTAAATATTATTCAACTAGAGTTTGAGGGAAATGCAAACCTTGCTTTTTATGTTTCAAATATTGGAAAAAGTCTTTACAAACTAGATTATTATGTCAATAAAATACTAGCGTATGTAGCTAATAAAAATTTTAAAATAAAAAAAGAACGTATTCATTTTGATGGATTTGTTTCTCAACTGATAGAAGAAGCAAAGTTTGTAGATGGAGCAGAGGAAGTAGAGTTTTATAAAGAAATAACTCAAGAAATAGAATTTTATTCTGACACAGAACGTCTTCATACAATTTTGGAATGCCTAATTGCTAATGCCATAGAATATAAAGCAAAAAGAGATAAAAAATCTTTTGTCAAGGTTTCAGCACGTGTTACTAGAACTCACGCTTCTGTTATCATTGAAGATAATAGTCAGGGAATTGAGGAAGAACAATTAGATAAAGTTTTTGAGATGTTTTATAGAGGAAATGAACGCTCACAGGGTGCAGGGCTAGGTTTGTATGTAGTCAAGCAAACTGTTGATCAATTAAAAGGAACTCTTCAGCTACAATCTAATTATAAAAAAGGCTCTGTTTTTACCTTACAAATACCAAATTTGGTTAAAGAAAGCAGTAACCAGTTATTATCACGATAAAAGCAATATCAATTTTGAGGAGCGACACTTTTCTTTACTTGTATTTTTAACTAAATTGTGAAATAAAGAAGTTGTTTAAGAATGTAAATTTTTCCATAGAGTTGGGTTTGCAAATCCAATTCTACGGAAAAATAACCCAGCCTTTGTTGGTATTTTAGCGAAGCGACACCAACAAATAAACGTACAAAACCTATTCTTAAACAACTTCAAAGCTTGAAATTTTATTTCAAACAAATGTCTTGTATTTTTATTAGCTTTATACTCATTCTCTTCTAAAATAATCTCCTGTTTTACAGATGAAAAAAAAATATTCTTACATCAATCTTCTTTCAAAATCTAATTACTTTTTTGTATTCACTATTTGCCTTTCACTTTTCTTTACTAGTTGTGATTCTCGTCAGCCTATCACAGAGGGTTTGGCTGAAAAAGATTTACGAAGGGTAATTTATGGGCAACCTGTTTCTATAAAAAACACAGATTTTACGGTTGTTCCGATGCAAATAGTTAATGAACGAGATATTGCAGAAGCTCGTTATACAGATGATGGAAAGACAGCAGAAGATATTTCACAAAACGCTCATAATTTGATATTCTTTGATGAAAAAACAAAAGAAACACACCTACTAACAACACAAAAATTTAAACGAATTGCTTTTTCTTTTGAAGAAATAGGAACATATAAAAAATCTTCTACAATTATTCTTTACAAAACACTACAAGAAGACTCTAATCAAGATGGTTTTTATGATTGGAAAGATGCTGTTGTGATGTATGTGTCAGATAATAGAGGACGTTATTTTAGAGCTGTTACACCAAAAAATACAAGAACTATTGACTGGACAGTAGAGCGAGAAAAAGGACAGATTTATTTCAGATATATTGCTGATAGTGATTCAAACCGTATTTTTGATTTGAAAGACCCTGTTTATATTAATAAATTGGATTTAACACAACTAAGGGAGGCAAAAAGCTTGAAAGATTCTACACAAATATCTATTCCATTAATAGACAAAGAATCAAGAAAGGAATATGAAGAGATTTTATTGAGTAAATAAACTTTGTTTGTTGTTGGTGTCGTTTCGCCAAAACACTAGCAATGGCTGTAAATTTTTATCCTAAAATTCTGACAGCTAATTCTCTCAAAATCTCACCATCTTTTGCACTACTATTAATTCCCTTTGATTGTGCATCAGCAATGCGAAGCGCATGTAAGACAAATAAAATCTTGGGAATGTTATAATTACGAGCAGCAGCAGAGTAATCTTTGACAAAGAATGGACTTACTTTCAAGATACCTGCCAGTTCATTATTACTTTTTCCTTTATTCTTATGTATCAAAATGAGTTTGCAAAAGTAGCCAAAAAGTGAAGAAACAATCGGAATCACAGGATTATCTTTTGGATTGGCTGCAAAAGTATTTATTATTTTATGAGTCTTTAAACCATTTTTTTGTGCGATGGCTCGTTGTAAATCAAATACATTGTATTCTTTCGTTGTTCCAATATACTTTTTTACGAGTTCGGTTGTAATTTGTGAAGGTTGAGAAGAAGCCTCTGCTTTTCCAAAGTTGAGTAATAGTTTATCTATTTCATTCGATAATCTTGATAATTCAATCCCTACATTTTCGATAAGCCAAGCTGTTGCATCAGGTGTGATTCTATATTTTTTTTGTTGTAAATAATTTCCAATCCAAGCAGGAACTTGATTTTCATAAAGAGGTTTGGACTCTACCAAAATAGCATGTTTGTCTATTGCTTTAGCAAGTTTTGTATTGAGAGCTAGTTTTTTATGTTTGTATAAAAACACCAAAACAGTAGTGGGAACAGCTTTTTGAGCATAGTTTTGAAGTTGTGTTTTGGCAGCTTCTCTTCCAAAATCACTAATTTCTTGTGCCTCTTTCACAATCACAACTTGCCGCATTGCCATTACAGGAAACTGTTTTGCTTGTGAAATTATATCCTTCATCTGAATATCCTTTCCATATAGAACAGTTTGATTAAAACTCCTTTCTGATTTTTCTAAAGCATTTTCTTCAATATAATCTGAAATTTTATCTATATAAAAAGCCTCGTCTCCCATCAAAAAATAAAAAGGAGAAAATTTTCCTGCATTCAAATCTTTTAAAACTTCTTCGGGTTTCTTTGGCATAACTAATTGCTTTGAATCTTATAAAAATCAAATTAAATTCATTCTATTTCACAAATATAATCTAAATTTGGGTGGGTCTGTTTTATTCTATTCATAAAAAAAGCATTTTTTGCTATACTTTACAAATGGCATATACATTGCAAACCATAAAGCATATTTGTACGTTAAACCAACTTTTAGGTTTTACTACTTTTAATTTACTTATCTAACTTTATTTTATTTTTATGAAAAATATTTTCAGACGATTTTACAGTTTAACTATCATAGCAGTTTTAGCTATCTCACTTACCAGTTGTTTTGATTTGAAGGAAGAAGTAACCATTAACAAAGATGGTTCGGGTTCTTTTATACAGACAATCGATTTGGGAAATAACCCAATGATACAAATGGCACTCAATATGCAAAGTGACTCTGCCAAAGAAAACAAGCCAATGGGCAAAATGGATTCTACTTTAGAAGAAACAAAAGAAAAATTATCTAAAGTAAAAGGAATTTCGAATATCAAGACAGCAACTTCAACAGAAGAAATGAAATTTACAGTAATGTACGATTTTGAAGATGTAGATGCACTAAATAAAGCTGTAAATGCTTTAAAAGAAGAAAAGGAAGGTGAAGTAAAGATGATGCAAAAACAATATTCTTTCAAAAAAGGACAGTTTACTAGAGCAAATTCTTTTTCAATGGGAGATAATGGAATGGATATGTCAGAAATTATGGGAGGAAAAAAAGATGACGATGCAGAACAAACGGAAGAAGAAAAAGCGCAAATGAAACAAATGATGCAAATGTTTTTTGGAAATGCGAATTACACCTATGTTGTTCACGTTCCAAATAAAGTAAAATCATATTCTAATAAATCAAACACAACAGTTTCAGGAGATGAAAAGACTCTGACAATGACAATTCCGTTTTTGGATTTGCTGAATGAAGATAAAAAAGTAGATGTCGGAAATTCTGTAAAATTCAAGTAAGGAACAATTACGAATTGGATATTCAGCATAGCTAATTCAAACTATTGGTTGTCAAATAATTGCAAATTCGAAAATAGCAATTTATTTATTTTTTATTCCTAACCATTATTCTTTTTTAAAAAACAAAAAAGCCTCTACAATAATTTGTAAAGGCTTTTTTTTGTGTTTATAAAAACTAGTTCAAGTATTGACACTTGAACCAGTAAAAAATCATTTTATTGAATAACCAATTGTTTTGTATAAACTTTTCCTTGAGAAACAATCTGTACTACATAAACTCCTGCACTTATTTTTGGAAGTGTAATAGAAGTAATTTTTTGATTCATAGAAAGTTCTTTGCTATAAATTGTTCTGCCTAATCCATCCACTAAAACAAGGTTTGTTTTTTGGTTGGTAGTTGTTGCAAATTCTACTTTAAACGAACCATTATTTGGGTTTGGATAGATAGAAAATACTTTTGCAGACTCTTCTTCAATTCCAGTTTGTATGTCAAAAGTAAAAGTCTTTTCTTCTGTTTCAAATTCACAACCTGAAAGGTAAGTTGCCTTTGCTTTGTAATTTCCACTTTCAGTAGGTTGAACCGTTCTCTGATTATTGAAACCAGCAACTTCACTTCCATCTTTAAACCAAACTACTGAAACAATAGAATCAGAAGATGAAACGGTAATTGTTTTATCTAAAGAATTTTCTCTGTTTATTGTAATTGTTGCTGTTGGAGCTTGTGCTTCTGTAATTTCTACTTCATTTGATTCTGCCTTGCAATTTTCTGCTGTTGTAATTTCTACTTTGTATGTTCCGATTTCAGAAGTTACTAAAGTAGATGAATCATTCAGAATAGCTGTTCCATTTCTAAACCAACTATAAATAGAACCTGTATTTTCTGTAACAGAAAGTGTAGTTTCTTCACTCGGACAAATTTCTGTTTTATCAGTAGAAAGAACAGCCGTAGGTAAGTCTGCAATTGTAACGGCAATACTTGCGCTATCCGAACACGAAGGCTGACTAGCTTTCAAGGTATAAGTCCCCGATTTTGAAACAGAAATTGATGTTCCGTTTCCAATATCAGTTCCATTTAGAGACCATGTATAAGTTACATTTGCGCTCGTATCTTGTGCATTTAGTATTCCATTTCCACAGAAAATAACTGTATTTCCTTGTTCGATTTGTGCTGTCGGAGCATTGACAAAAGCAGTTTGTGTAATTTCTGATTCTGCACGACAACCATCTTTTTCAATCCTTACAGTATATTTTCCTTCAATAGAAACACTCAGCGTTCTTTCTGTTCCTACTTGGATATTATCTCTAAACCAAAGATAAGAAGCATTTTCTACTTCATTAGCCGAAAGGGCAAACGCACGAGTACATGACTCAAGCAAACTTCCTTGCTCAATAATTGCCTCAAAAACTTCTTTTATTGGAACAACAACTTCTAGCCTTTCACTCTCTAAATTATTTATAATAACAGAAATATAAAAAGTAGTTGTGTCATTCAAAGCAGGAGTTTGAATCGTTGCATTATCCGTTTCTAAAATTGGGTTTGTAGCATCTTGAGAATCATAAACACGATATACAGCTCCACTACTTCGCACTTCAATAACTCCGCTTTCTCCTTTACAAGCAGCTTCTAAAGAGAACAGAGTTGGCGTTGATGGAATTGTACGTACTTGAACGGTGTTTGAAGTAGCTGTATTATTTCCACAAATCGCTTTTATGAAATACGTATATTGTGTACTTGAACTAACTAATGAATCAATAAATGATAATTGAGAAGCAACGACAGTTTGTAGTAATTGATTATTTCTATAAATCTCATAATTGATGGCATTCGTATTTGCTGGAGTTGTCCAAGAAAGTTTTACTCTTGTTGCAGAAAGTGTTTCTGCTGTCAGATTGGTTGGCAACTGACAATCTGCAATTGGTGTTCCATCAGATGGATTACAGTTTGGTAAAATATCTACCACTGTATTTTTGACTGTATTTGTAATAATTGGTGCATTGGTATCAAAATAAATATAAGATTTGTTTTCAATACGTGCAGTATCCAAACGACCTGTATCTTGCTCAGAAACCTCAAAGATTACATATCCTTGGCTTAGTTCTGGGTTAGAAGTGCTATCAGGCAAATTAATATCATCAAAACGGAAATTGATAACACTACTATTTGCTGTCGTATCAACGACCATTGGATGACTTGTTCCTACTACTCTTAAAGAATGTCTATCTAATAAAGTACTCAATGAATCTACAATATTTACATTCAAAGCAGGGGCGTTTCCTGTGTTTTGGAAACGAATTGTATAAGTCAAAGGCAAATCTGAACGCTGCGTAAATTTCTCATCACAGATTCCTTGTGGATAGACTTGTTTATCATTAGGGTCGTAGGAATTGACTACTGGGAAGCAGTATTGTTTTAGATTATTCAAACGAGTAAGGTCATTTATTTCAGGCGTAATATGTCCAGAAAAACAAACTTCATCACCAATATTTAAATTACTATCTGGAGTTACAGAAATTCTGACTACAAAGTTTCTATCATAACTCAAGTCTGTAACATCCCAAAATAAATCATTTCCTACAATTCTATCTGGAGTGATAGAAGCAGAGTTGTAAGCCACATCTGAAGGCAAAGTAACTTTGAGTTCGCCAGATTTGGGAGCGCAAGAATAATTGTTTGCCAACACTGTAATCGTAGTAGAAATAGCAGGACGGAAAACTCCTCCAATTATATTTACATTAAAATCATAAATAGAAGAGCTAGGACGAATCTCAACAGGTTGAATAACCACATTTCCTGCCCTATCAGTAACTCTTAATTGGAGGTTTCTAATTGCACTACTACCACAGTAGAGTGTTACGCTATCTCTTCCATTGTGATTAAAGACAACAGAAATATCAGTAGAATCAGTACAATTATCACTCAAAGTTGTGATAAAATAATTAGCTGGAACAACAGCTTGATTACTAGCTCCAAAATGAACAGGCACAACTCGTGTAGTAAAAGTCGGAGGAATAGTATCTTTTACGTGAATAACCGTAGAAGAAGTATCTGTATTTCCATTATTATCTGTAACTCTCAAAACTACATTCTGAATAGAATCAACACAAGAAAACAAACGAGTAGCCAAGCCTGTATCATCATAAAGATAAGAAGCAACCGTATTACCACAACCTGCTGAACTAATACTATCTAATAAAATTGCATCTATTTCCACTTGTCCACTAGCATCTAAATAAGTCGTATAATTTGTTTTGCTAACTGCATTTAACGATGATAAAGCAGTTACTAAAAGTTCTAACCTCCCATTATTACAACCTGCAATAGAATCAAAAGCATAGAAATACGTAGAATCTGCTGTCAGAACTGGTGTTGTAAAGCTACTTCCTGTGTGAATAGGAGTAATACTTGTAGGCGAATCGTACCAATAAACAGTTCCATTTCCATCTACTTCTAAAACAGTAGTGTCATTCAGACATACTCCATACTGATTTTGTGGTGGAGTAATATTTTCCATTGATGAGGTAGTAACCAATATAGGTAGCCTATTACTAACTCCACAACCAGCAACTGAATCTTGAACATAAAAATAAGTGGAATCTGCTGTCAAAATAGGAGTTGTAAAACTACTTCCTGTATGAATTGGGTTAGTTCCACTTGGTGAGTCGTACCAAGTTATGATTCCGTTTCCGTCTGCTTCAAGCGTAGTAGATACGTTAAGGCATAAATCAAATTGATTTTGAGACAAGGTATTATTACTTATTGCTGCTCCACCACTTACTGAATCACCTGTGATAATCCAGTTATTAGGAGCAGAGGTAAGTATATTACGAGCTGCTGCACCATTACAATAAGTAAGTCCATTAGCTCCTAAATATACATTTGGTCGTACATTTTGTGAAGCCCAACCTATTAATGTAGCATCATAGTTGGATGTATTTATGCCTGAATTAGAAAATATATTTTCCATTGCAGCCCACACCCTAAAACCAATGTTCTCTATATTCCAACTTCCAATATCTTGATTGAAGGATGTAGCTCCTTCAAACATCCTCATGTTGGCTACTACATTACTTGTATTCCAATTGCCAATATTTTGATTGAAAGAAGTTGCTTCTTTAAACATCTCTCTCATATAAGTTACATTACCTGTATTCCAATTACCAATGGGTTGATTGAAAGATGTAGCTCCTTTAAACATTGCCCACATCTCTGTAACATTACTAGTATTCCAATTACCAATGGGTTGATTGAAAGATGTAGCTCCTTCAAACATCCAGTTCATCTTAGTAACATTACTTGTATTCCAATTACCAATATCTTGGTTGAAAGATATAGCATTATTAAACATATTACTCATATCAGTTACATTACCTGTATTCCAATTACCAATATCTTGGTTAAAAGATGTAGCTAACTGAAACATACTCCTTATCTCAGTAACATTACTTGTATTCCAACTTCCAATATCTTGATTGAAAGAAGTTGCAGAAAAAAGCATTCCACTCATATCTGTTACATTAGATGTGTTCCAGTTGCCAATGTCTTGATTGAAAGAAGTTGCGCTACTAAACATACTCCTCATATCAGTAACATTAGACGTGTTCCAGTTACTAATATCTTGATTGAAAGAAGTTGCGCTACTAAACATACTCCTCATATCAGTAACATTAGACGTGTTCCAGTTACTAATA